>DASWDC010000173.1:0-7737 GCA_036395655.1 Actinomycetota bacterium
CCCAAGGCTGTACACCGCCAGCGCCTGGAACGGCTTGGAGCACGACCGCGCGTAGACCACCTCCTCGGGGTCTCCCGCCGCGGTCAGCACCTCCCCGTCGGCGTCGGCCACCACCACGATCCCGTCGTGCCGGCTCTCCACGAACCCGGAACGCTCGACTTCCGCCAGCACCCGCATCAACTCAACTCCTCCGTCACGGCAGCCATCCCAGAGTGTGAGGCTACCCAGCAGCCAGCCACGGTCACACAGCTCTGGGTACACAGCTCTGGGTACACAGCTTTGCGGAGCGGCAGCCAAGGCAAGCAGCCACGCATGCATGTGATACTTCACCGCATGAGTACAAGCTTTCAGGCACGAACTGCCCAACCTGTCCCGCGCTCAGTCATCGACCCAGGCCTCCCGGAGGTTGCCTGGGACAGCGACGAACCCTCCGACCCCGTGGCGCCCGGGCCGTGGCTGCTGTATCTCGAAGGCATCTCGACCCGGACCACCCAGGTTGACCTGGACGACGCCGGAGTACTCAGCGTCAAGGTACAAACGGGGGCCTGTGTCGAGGACCTCGACCTCGCGCTGGGCATCCTGCGGCGCGCGGCCGAGGCCGGCGACGGCCTCGTGAAGAGCGAGGAGGCTGACACGCCGTTCACGCTGGCCGAGTTCGAGGCGGCCTACGGCGACGAGTGGAAGCGCCGGCAGCTCAAATCGGCCGCGGACATCTCCATCTGGATGGTGCGCCGGGAGGGGATCATCGCGCTGCCCGGCCCGACCCGCGAGGTCTGGATCGGCCCGCGGGTGGTCGAGGAGCTTGAGAACGGCGACCCGGCCGAGACCGGCGACCGGCTGGTCCGGGTGATGCGGCGGGTCCTGTGGGCCGAGGGGCCGCCCTTCTTCGCCGCCAACCGGTTCCGGGCCGGGATGGGCGCCGAGTCCGTCACCCTGGCCGTGCTGCCGCCAGAGACCCGGACCCTGCTCCCGCGTTGCGACCAGGTCGGGCTCAAGGACGCGGGCGGGACCTTCATGGTCGCCCAGAAGGCCCTGCCGGCGCTGCCGCTTGGGACGACCTGGCTCGACGACGGCAACCTCCTGGTCGAGGCCGTGAGCGGCGAGCAGTGGGCGGCGGTGTGCCAGGCGGCGAGAGCGCTCCAGGGCGCCGAGGCGGCTGGCGGTGCTGGCCCTCCACCCCGGCAGCCTGAGCCGCCGTCAGCGCCGGACGCGACGGGACCGGGACCGTCCCTCACCCGCAGGTTGCGTAGGGGCTGGGGGCGTGGTCCTCGGTCCTCGTGACGCCGGTGTGGAGGCTGGCGTGCAGTGCCGGCAGCAGCGGAGCGAGCTGGCCGAAGGCGTCCACCATCTGGGGGTCGAACTGGGTGCCGGAGCCCTGCAGGATCTGGTCGAAGGCGACCTCCAGCGGCAGGGCGCGGCGGTAGGGGCGGTCGGAGGTCATCGCGTCGAAGGCGTCGCAGACCGAGAAGACCCGCGCGGGCAGGGGGATCTCCTCGCCGCGGAGGCCGTCGGGGTAGCCGCCGCCGTCCCAGTGCTCGTGGTGGGAGCGGATCACCGCCACGGCCGGGCCGAGCAGCGAGCTGATGCTGGCGACGATGCGCTCGCCGAGCTCCGGGTGGGTGCGCATCACCGCCCACTCGTCCACGTCGAGCGGGCCAGCCTTGGTGAGGATCGCCTCGGGCACGCCGATCTTGCCGACGTCGTGGAGCAGGAAGCCGAAGCGCAGCTGCCGGTCGTCCGCCAGCGCCGGGTCGACCACCCCGGCGAGGGCGACCGCGTAGTCGTGGGCGCGCTGCAGATGCGCCCTGGTGCTGGGATCTTTGGCCTCGACCACCAGGGCGAGGGTCTGGACCATGTCCTGGCAGGCCGCGTCGAGCGCGGCACCCCGGCCACGCTCAGCATGGTAAAGCTGGTTGAGGTCGCGGGCGAACACGAGCAGCTGCCGCTCGGTCGCCTCAAGCTGGTCCAACTGCTGCGTGACCGGGTTCATGGCAGGGCTCACCATCTGGGACGTGCCGCTGCGCGGCGGCGCTGACTGGACACGACGCGGGGTGGCGGCTTCTCCACTCCCCCGCTGCGTACCAATCGGTGCTTCCCGCGCTTGACTTGAGCCCTGAGGTGTGATCGGGGCTTTTGGGAGCTGCGCCCCGGTCACTCCAGCAGCTGGCCGACGTTGGCGCTGCCGTCCCGGTAGCGGCGGGCCAACTCGCCGCGAAGAGCGTCGACCACGCGCTGGATCGCGCGGCGGTTGGCGGAGACCGTCTCTTCCTCGCGGGCGAGGACCTTGACCGCCTCGGTCAGCGCTTCGATGTCCAGCTCGGGCAGCTTGGCGACGGTCTCGTCGGAGACCAGGCGCTCGACCCGGCGGCGGTGGCGGGTCGCCCGGCCGGGCAGCAGGACGCGCGGGATCGCGTTGAAGGTCCCCGGCGCCTCGTCGCTCAGGATGCCGGGCAGCCCGGCGAGCAGATGCGACATGTCGGTATCGGCCCCCTGCGAGCGGCGCACCAGCTCGGTCCGGAGGATGTCCAGCCGCCCCTGCAGCAGCCGCCGCAGGTAGGAGATGTCCGCCTCCTCGGCCTCTGCCTCGTTCCGGCGGCGGCGCAGCTCAGCCAGGTCAAGCTGCGCGACGTCGGTGCTGTAGGCCGGGTCGAGCACCCGGTCGATCCGGCGCTGCCCACCGGGAATCACCGCCGGACGCACCACGGCGCCATCCTCGGTCCCGCGTGGTTTCATGAACATCCCCCCGAAATTACCTGAAGCGCGGATTCTACCTGAATGGCAACCTCACCTGAATGGCAACCTTACGACGGTGGCGGGCTGGTCGCCGGCCAGCACCAGCCGGCCCGGGTCGATCACCCGGCGGACGTAGGCGAGCGCGATCGTGCCCAGCTCGGGATGGTGGATCGCGCCGCGGACCTGGCCGGCACGCCTCCCGTCGTCACTGACCAGGTCGGCGCGGAAGGCTGGTGGCGGAGCGTCCGGGTCCTTGAAGCGGAGGCCGGCGAGGCGACGCTGCACCTGGCCGAGGTTGTGGACCCTGGCGACCGTCTCCTGGCCCGGATAGCAGCCCTTGTCGAGGTGGACATGGGAGCCCAGCAGGCCGGCCTCCTCGGCGATGACGTCGTCGGTCAGCTCGCGGCCCCAGCGCGGCAGTCCCGCCGCGATCCGGTGCCGCTCCCACGCCTCCAGCGGCGCCGTGGCCACCGCGACGCCGGGGGCCTCCGGCACCTTGGGAATGGTCCCGTCGCCGCCGATCAGGTCGAGGCCGCCCGGGAGCGGGTGCGCGGCCACCGGGGCGGCCTCCCTCATCAGGCTGGCCGCGGCCGTCTCCGGGCCGAGCAGCGTCAGCACCCCCGGCTGCGGGTCGCCCACCTTGACGTCGTAGCGGAAGACGAAGCGCGCCAGCCGCTCGGCCAGGGCGGGCGCCGCCTCCGCCTCGGTGTCCAGCAGGACGGTCTCGCCGTCGTCCAGGACGGCGATCCGGAAGGCGAATTCGATCTTGCCCTTGGCGGACAGCAGCAGGGCCGCGCTGGTGTCGCCGGGGCGCAGCCGCTCGGTATGCTGGGAGCACACCAGGTGCAGGTAGCGGAGGGTGTCCGCACCCCGCAGCGGCACCACGGCCAGGTCGGTTCGCTCGATCGCGATCGCGCCGCACATGCACCCATCCTAATCGCGTTGCGGTCCACCCCCTCCATGTGGCTAACTGGCCATACGCGAGAAAGGAGGTGGTCCCACTGCATAAACCGGTATGGACCTGCGAGGTGACTGCCCGATAGGGCAACCCGCTCCTGTATCGCGGGACGGATCTGCCCGCGGAATCCACACAGATCACCGAACCCAGGGGGCCTGGCCTGGTCCAACCAGGAAGGCTGCCGCCCCGTACGGACGGCACTTACAACCCCCTGGGTCTTCGCATTCCCGCCCGCTCCCCTGGCCCGGCTCAGCTCGGGAGCTGGAGCGACGCGGCCTGGCCGGCCACCACCAGGGCGCCGCGCTCGGTGGTGACCCGCTGCAGCTTCAGGCCGGCGGGGAGCTGCCGCATCGGCACCTCGAAGGTGAACAGGGAGGCGACCGTCCCCAGCGCGGCGCTCGGCAGCCCAGCGGCCTGGACGTTCTTCGGGGTGAAGGTGAGGCGGCCGGCGCTGACTCCGAGCTGGCCGGCGACCAGGGCGTCGACCGGCTGGCCGAGGATGGCGACGCGGACCCGCAGCCGCACCCCGTCCGGCTCAAGCGAGAGCGTGCCGCCGCGCAGGTCGCTGGCTGCCAGCCGGTTCACCTCCGCCTCGCTGAGGGTCACCTCGCCGTCGGCCCGGTCGACGCCGACGTCGCCGGAGCCGCCGAGCATCACCTTGCGGGGCACGTGCACGCCGTGGAGGTGCAGCTCCAGGGCTTCGGCGCTGAGGCCCTCGGCCTGGACGTTCCTGGCGGCCAGATCGATGGCGGAGAAGTCGCCGGTGATCAGGTGCGGCAGGAAGGGGAAGTCGCGCACCTGGATGACCGGCCGGGTGCCCAGGTCGTAGCGCTGCTCCAGGATGGTGGTGACGCGGCTCTCGAAGACGCGCGCGGCCGCGAAGTCGGCAGCGACCCCGAGGATCCCGAGCACGATCAGGACGATCAGCAGCTTGCGCATGGCGAGTGAGAGGTTCCCATGGAGGCGGGCGGCAAATCCAAGCAGGGCCTTTCGTAACAAACCGCGCGGTCACGGGGCTGCGCTCAGCCGCCTGAGAACGGCGGCAGCAATGCCAGCTCGGCGCCGTCCGGGACCGGCGTGGAGGGGTCGGAGCAGCGCTGCCCGTCAAGCAGCACGCTCGACCAGCCGAGAACCGTGGCGAAACGGTCACCGAAGCGGCCCTGGACCGCCTCCAGGACCGTGCCGAGCTGCCCGGCCGGAACCTGCACTTCGGCCACCCCGGCAGCCTCGCGCAGGGCGGCGAACAGGCGAACTCGTACCATGACCGTGCCACGGTATCGTGAGGCGCATCTCCACGGCACACATCTCCACGGCACAGGAGACGGAAGGGAAAGCACCAGGTGGCCGAGCTTGCCTGCTTGACCAACCGAGGCGGGGGGGCGAAGCAGGTCCTCCCCGCGCTCGAGTACCTCGCGCACGGGGTCGCGACCCTGCCGCTCGATTTGTCGAGCCTGGCGGGAGTGGCCGGCAAGGACCTGGTCCTGATCGACGCCACCCGCGACCTGTCCAGAGCGCAGGCGCTGTGCCGCACCCTGCGAGCGGCCGGCGAGCACAGCGCCATCCTGGTGGTGATGCCCGAGGCTGGCCTGGCCGGCCTGCAGCCCGACTGGGGCGCCTCCGACTTCGTGCTGCCCGCCGCCGGCCCCGCCGAGGTCGAGGCGCGCGTGCGCCTGCTGGTGCAGCGCCCCGAGACCGCCGCCGACGACTCCACCGTCCGCGTCGGCGAGCTGGTGGTCGACCCGGTCTCCTACCAGGTGCGGCTGCACGGCCGCCTGCTCGACCTGACCTACAAGGAGTTCGAGCTGCTGCGCTTCCTGGCCGCCCGGCCCGGCCGGGTCTCCACCCGGGCGCAACTGCTCCAGGAGGTCTGGGGCTACGACTTCTTCGGCGGCACCAGGACAGTCGACGTCCACGTCCGCCGCCTGCGGGCCAAGCTCGGCCCGGAGTACGAGTCGATGATCGCCACCATCCGGGGCGTCGGCTACAAGCTCCTCCCCGCCGACCAGGCCAGGGCGGAACGCGAAGCCGCCGGGGCCGGCGACAGTAGCGCGGAACCATCGTGATGGAAGATCCTTTGACAGTCAGGGCATGTCGATGGCACGATCGGCGCGCTCTGTCGTGGGCCGCTAGCTCAGTTGGTAGAGCACCCGGCTTTTAACCGGGGTGTCCAGGGTTCGATCCCCTGGCGGCCCACCCCAAAGAGACCCGGGGCCCCCATCGTCTAGTGGCCTAGGACACCGCCCTTTCAAGGCGGCGACGCGGATTCGAACTCCGCTGGGGGCACCACCTTCGAGCCAGCCTCTATGTGCGTTGACCAGCGCAAACCGTGGCGAGGTTGGTGAACATGTGTTCGGCTGTGTCCGGTCAGATCCGGCCATCGGCGGGTGTTTGTGCCCGTATCGTGCCCGCGCTCGTGTCCGTGGTGGTGCGCGAGTCCTCGTCCGGGGCGTTCGCGGCCGGGTTCTCGGCGGTCGGGGCAGCAGTGCTCGTGCCCGTTTCCATGGTGTCCTTGGCGTCCTTGGCGTGCGTGGCGGGGCGGGCCGGGTGGCCGAGGGCGGCCTGGACGCGGGCACGGATGAGGGCGTCGCTGCGGTCCAGGCACTTGGCGTAGATCTTCAGCAGCACCTCGACCGAGTGCCCGGCCCACTCCGCGACCACCGTTGGCGGCACTCCCCCATTCAGCCAGGTGGACACGGCGGCGTGCCGCAGGTCGTACGGTCGGGCGGCCAACTGGGACGCGGCGACTTCCGGGGTGAAGGCTGCCCGCCGCGCCCGCTGCCACATCCGCGTGACCGTCCTGGCGGGCAGGTCGGTGGCGGTGCGCTCACCCCGGAAGAGGCGGCCGTCAGGTCGCGTCCCGAACTCGGCGAGGTGCGCGTGCAGCAACGCCGTCAGCTCTGGCGGGGAGGGCGCGAGGCGGGTCTCGCCTCGCGCCCGCTGCTTGAGGTGCCGGTCGTCGCGCCAGCGGCCGGAATCGGTCCAGTCCTTGCCAGCGAAGGGCTCGGCACGCTCAAGGTGCAGGTCGCCCCAGCCCTCGGCGGGCAGCGACAGGTTGTGCTTGGCGAGGCTGACGGCTTCCTCGGGCCGCAGCGCGGCGTAGTACAGGCAGGCGTAGAAGGCGACCAGGCGTTTCCCGCCAGGCAGTTCGCCCATGGTGCGAAGCAGCGTGCGGGCCTGGATCGGGTTGACCACCCGGCGGCGATCGACCTCGGGGGTGGTCTTGGGTGGCTTCCACTTCAGCGCCGGGATGGGATTGGCGGTGAGCAGCTCCAGCTCCACCGCGTACTCGACGGCGGCGTGCAGGATCTTCTTCTGTCGGCTGGTCCTGCTCGGCGCGGCCGGGGTGCCGTCGAGCTTGACCGTCAGCCCGTCCAGCACCCGCCGGAGCACCTTGGGGTCGCGCAGCGCCGAGACGGGGTGGGTGTGGTCGGCGGCCCAGCGCAGCGCGGCACGGATCTCCTCGGGGCAGTTCTCGTCGTTGCGGCGGGCGGTGTTGAAGCCCCAGCGGTTGAGGGCGCTGCGGAGCAGCTTGCCGTTGGGCTTGCCGCGCTCGGTGGTCAACAGCGCCGTCGTGACGGCGGTGAGGGCCTCGGCATGGGTGCGGCGGGTGGTGGCCGCGACCCGGGGCCATTTCATGTCGGCGAACGCGCAGGCGAACGCGTACCACGTCATTTGCTTGGTGGTGCGGCCCAGGGAGACCGGGCGGCCGGTCGCCACGTCGAAGGCTTCACCCTTGCGTTGGGCGACCAGCAGCCCGGCGCGGAAGCTGTCGGCCAGCGCCGCCGTCTTGAAGGTCTCCTTCCATCGTCGGGTGGCGACCCGCCACCGCACGGTGTAGGTCTTCCCGCCGCTGCGCGCGTTCACCTGGGTTGTCCAGACGCGCACGTCGTAGGTGGTGTCGGTGGGGGTCACTGGGGAACCGGCCTCACCCTCCGCCCGCAGTGATTGATGGCCACGAGGCCCGAAGCACGTGCACTAACCCGCCGCGGTCATAGTCACGCGATTGCCGACGACGACTCCGCGCCAGCGCCGGGGCGGGCCAAGTT
>DASWDC010000174.1:0-9636 GCA_036395655.1 Actinomycetota bacterium
CCACCTTGATCGGCATCGCAGACCTCCATGTGCGGTGCCCATGCCTTCATACCCAGCCTGCCAGTCCCAATTGCACCTATCAACCTATTCCGCGAACCTCTTTAATTACCAATCCAATTGACATCGACGTCGGCGTCGAAATTCACCTTGCGCTACCGTGTCGGCGGCGACACACCAATGGAGGGAGCCCTGTGAGCGAATCGCCCATCCGCCGGGTCGTGGTGCTTGGCGCGGGGACCATGGGAGCGGCCATCGCGGCGCACTGCGCCAACGCCGGCCTGCGGGTTGACCTACTCGACATCGCCTCGCCCGACCCCGCTTCCGAGGACCGCGACGCGGTGGTCCAGGCCGGGTTCGAGCGCATGCTGAAGGCTCGTCCGGCGGCGCTCGCCAGCCCGCGGCTCGCCGCGGCGATCCGCCTCGGGAATTTCGACGACAACCTCGACCGCCTCGGCGAGGCCGACTGGATCCTGGAGGCGATCGTCGAGCAGCTGGAGCCGAAGCAGGACCTCGCGGCCCGGGTCGAGAAGGCCGCCGCGGCCGGCGCGATCATCAGCTCCAACACCTCCGGAATCCCGCTGCGGACCATCGCCGAGGGCCGCGGCGCCGAATTCCGGCGGCGTTTTCTCGGCACCCATTTCTTCAACCCGCCCCGCTACCTGAAGCTGGTCGAGCTGATCCCGACCGCCGACACCGACCCGGCCGTGCTGGCGCGGATGCGCGCCTTCATGGAGGAGGTGCTCGGCAAGGGCCCGGTGATCGCCAAGGACACCCCCAACTTCATCGGCAACCGCCTCGGCAGCTTCGGCAAACGCGATATGCGCATCGCGCTTGAGCGGGGCTACTCGATCGAGGAGGTGGACGCGCTCGCCGGGCCGGTGATGGGCCGGCCGAAGACCGCCATCTTCCGGCTCGCCGACCAGGTCGGCCTCGACGTGATGGTGGGCGTCGCGGAGAACCTCTACGAACTGGTCCCCGACGACGAGAGCCGGGAGGAGTTCCGCTCCCACGAGCTGCTGCGGCGGATGCTCGCGGCGGGACGCCTCGGCAACAAGACCGGCGGCGGCTTCTACAAGCGCACCCAGCGCGACGGCCAGAGCGTCTTCGACGTGCTCGACCTGGAGACCTTCGAGTACCGCCCGGCGAAGAAGCCGCGGCTGCCGGTCATCTCCGCCGCCCGCGAATACGACGACCTGGGCGAGCGGCTCCGCTTCATCCTCGACCGCGCCGACCAGGGCGCCGACCGCGACGCCGCGCTGATCCGCGACCTGCTGCTGCCGGCGCTCGCCTACGCCGCCCGGCGGGTGCCGGAGATCTCCGACACCCTGGAGGCGGTGGACCACGCCATGGAGTGGGGCTACGGCCATGAGGCCGGCCCGTTCCGCACCTGGGACCTCCTCGGCGTCCGCGAGGCCGTCCGGCGGATGGACGACCAGGGCATCGAGGTGGCCGGATGGGTGCGCGACTTCCTCGCCGCCGGCAACCAGCGCTTCTACCAGGACGGCTCCGTCTACAGCCCGGTCACGGGGCGCTACCAGCCGGTCGAGACCGACCCGCGGGCGATCGACCTGGAGGCGGTCAAGGCCGACGGCGGCAGGGTCGCCGGCAACGACTCGGCCAGCCTGGTCGACCTCGGCGACGGGGTGCTGTGCCTGGAGCTGCACTCCCCCGCCAGCGCGGTCGACGCGGGGGTCATCGAGACGGCCGCCCGCGCGCTCGAAGAGCTCAGGCAGGACCGCTGGACAGGCTTGGTGCTCGCCAACCAGGCGCGCAACTTCTGCGTCGGCGCCAACCTCATGGAAGTTGGCATGGCTGCCGCGGGGGGCGCCTACGACCAGGTCGGGGAGGCCGCCGCGACCCTCCAGCGGCTGCTCGCCGGCTTCCGCGACGCCTCCAAGCCGGTGGTGGCGGCGCCGCACGGGCAGACGCTCGGCGCCGGGGCGGAGATCTGCATGCATTCCGACCGGGTGGTCCCGACGCTTGAGACCTACATCGGCTTGGTCGAGGTCGGCGCCGGCCTGATCCCCGCCGGTGGCGGCTGCAAGGAGCTGCTGCGCCGCGTGGTCAGCCCGGCGATGCGCGCCGACGGCGCCACCCCGCTGCCGTACCTGCAGCGGGTGCTGGAGACGATCGGCGCCGCCAAGGTGGCGACCAGCGCGCTGGAGGCCCGCGAGCTGGGCTTCTTCACCGACGCCGACCCGATCGTGATGAACCCCGACCACCAGCTCGCCGCCGCCAAGCGGCAGGTGCTGGCGCTGGCCGCCAACTACCGGCCGCCCGTGGACCGCTCGGTCTACGCCGCCGGGCGCGACGCGCGGGCCGCGCTGGAGCTGGGCGTCCGCACCCTGGAGTGGGGCCGTTTCGCCAGCGAGCACGACGCGCTGATCGGCACCACGCTTGCGCGGGTGCTCTGCGGCGGGGACCTCTCCCAGCCCCAATGGGTCGACGAGGACCACGTCCTCAAGCTGGAACGGGAGGCGTTCGTGGCGCTGCTGCACCAGCAGAAGACCCTGGAGCGGATGCAGGCCCTGCTCACCAGCGGCAAACCGCTGCGGAACTGATGCGCCAGCGCCAGCTCCGCGGCGGCCAGCCGCCGCGTTCAGCCGGTCGTGACGGCGGCGTCCGCGTTGATCAGGCCCGCTGTTGCCTGCCGGTAGAGCAGCGCCTGCCCGTTGATGGCCAGGTTCGACCGGCACAGCACCGAGCCGCCGGACGCGTACACGCACGGCGTGTTGGCGGGCGTGTTGGTTGGCGCGAAAGTGGCGCCTCCGGAGAACCTGCAGCCAGCTATCAGGACGCCATCCCCGCCGGTGACGGTGATGTAGCCCTTGTGGAGCGACGGGGTGCCGGTGGCGGTGGGATTGGCCATGACGTTGAAGAACCAGCAGTCACGGAAGACCACCCCGTGGCCGCCGGTGACAACCACGGCCGAGCCCTGCGTCGCGATCGAGGGGTCACCGGCCTTGGCCTCGCTCTTGGTATTGGAGAAGGTGATGCCGTAGCCGTTGTCCACGCGGATCCCGGTGGCCCTCGTCCCGGTGATGAACAGCGGTCCCACATCCGTCCTGCTCATGTGCGCGAACCGCAGCAGGTACTGGTCGGCGGAGAGATTCTGCGAGTCCATGAAGAAGTGGCCGCCCACCCCGATGAAGTTGTCGCTGCCCGCCAGGTAGAGCTGGGTCTTGTAGCCCTGGTTGATGTAGATGTCCTGGAGCGTGACGCCGAGCAGCCGGCCCTGGATGACGGTGCTGAACAGCTTGAAGCCGCAGGCTCGGATGGTGGAGTAGGCCAGGATCGGCCCGGAGCTGAGCTCAACCGGCTCCAGGAAGCTGGTGCTGGCGCTTCCCACGAACGAGATGTTCTGGATGGTGACGTCCTTCACCATGTTGTTGGTCTGACCGGCGGGCACCCGGAACAGGGCGGAACCCCGGGCCTGGACGACCGTCTGCCGCGCGAACTCCCGCTCAAGGCCGACACCGCTGATGGACAGGCCCTCGAACAGGTCGTAGGTGTTGCTGAGCTGGTGCAGCCGGTTCGCCAGCAGCAGCGTGGGACGGTAGGTCTGCTGGGCGATGTACGACAGGGCGCTGGCGAGCTTCGCGTCGTCGCTGCCCGCGAACGAGTCGAGCGCGACACCGCCCGCGACCGCGCTCCCGGCGGCGTCGGCGGCGCGGGCGGCCGGCACCAGTGCCGTGTTGGCGGCCTTGAGGCCGGTGAGGAACAAGCCGACGCCACCGGCCACGCCGGAGCCAACCAAGATACGCCGTTTCACGCAAACCTCTCCATTCTGCCCAGCGCTTGTGGGCGGCCGATGCTGGGACACTGGGGGAAAGGCGATCCAAGCACAACAGTAATCTAGTAGACAAAAATGTCACTACCGTACGATTTACGTCAAAGGTTGCGCGGCTCTCAGGTTCCACTCACCGGCGAGACCCTGTGACCAAGTGGGAATGGAGTGGTGGCGATGAACGAAGCTGTCATCGTGAGCGGTGCCCGCACGGCCGTCGGGCGGGCACCCCGGGGGACGCTGCGGGCGACCAGGCCGGACGACATGGCCGCCGCCGCGATCGCCGAGGCGGTCAAGCGGGCCGGCGGCCTCGACCCGGCCGAGGTCGAGGACGTGCTGCTCGGCTGCGCCGTTCCCGAGGGGTCGCAGGGCCTCAACGTCGCCCGGGTCGCGGCCCTGCGGGCGGGGCTGCCGGAGGGGGTGCCCGCCCAGACCGTCAACCGCTTCTGCTCGTCGGGCCTGCAGACGATCGCGAGCGCGTCGGAGCGGATCATGGCCGGCTTCGCCAGCACCGTCGTGGCCGGCGGGACCGAGTCGATGTCGCAGGTGCCCACCCCGACGCCGACCTTCTCCCCCAACCCCGACGCCGTCCGGACCCACCCCGAGTACTACATGGGCATGGGCCTGACCGGCGAGCTGGTCGCCGAACGCTACGGGATCAGCCGCACCGACCAGGACGCCTTCGCGCTGCGCTCCCACCAGCTGGCCGCCAAGGCGGTCGACTCGGGCCTGTTCGACCCGGAGATCGTGCCGCTGCCGGTCGCCTTCGACTGGGTCGACGAGGGCGGCGCCGCGCGGCACCGCGAGACCGTGTTCGCCCGGGACGAGGGGCCGCGCCGCGACACCTCGGCGGACGCGCTCGCCACGCTCAAGCCGGTGTTCAGGCGGGGCGGCACGATCACCGCCGGCAACTCCTCGCAGCGCAGCGACGGCGCCGCGGCGGTGGTGGTGATGGAGCGGAGCCGCGCCGAACGGCTCGGCCTCCAGCCGCTGGCGCGCTTCCGCGGCTTCGCGGTCGGCGGGGTCGCCCCCGAGGTGATGGGCATCGGCCCGACCGTGGCGGTCCCCAAGGTGCTGGCGCTGACCGGGCTGACACTCGACGACATCGACCTGATCGAATTGAACGAGGCATTCGCCTCGCAGAGCCTGGCGGTGATCCGCGAGCTGGGCCTGGACCCGGACAAGGTGAACGTCAACGGCGGCGCGATCGCGCTCGGCCACCCGATGGGGGCGACCGGCGCCAAGCTGACCGTGCAGCTGCTCGCCGAGATGGCCAGGCGCAAGGCCCGCTACGGGATGGTGACGATGTGCGTCGGCGGGGGCATGGGCGCGGCCGGCATCTTCGAGAATCTGCAGAATTGACCAGACTGCTCTGGCATGAAGTGTGGCCAAAGGGGAAACCAGAAACGCTATGAGCTTGCGTGTGCTGACTCGGCGGGCGAGTGCCGAGCCAGCGGGTACCGTAGGAGCCTGGCTTGGCGAGCGTCGCCGGACGCATGGCTGCTGACGACTTCGTCGCGATGAAGACGCCACCGCCATCAGCCTGGAACTCCTATGACACCCTTCCGGAGCCGGCGGGGCAGCCCGCCCTCCTCGAATTCGGCGCCGGCCCGCTGAGCAAGCTGCGGGGGTTCGTGTCGCGTCATGCCATTGCCGCCGGCCTGGACCCGGCCCGCACGGTTGACCTGGTGCTGGTCGTCAACGAGGTGGCCAGCAACAGCGTCCTCCACGGCGGTGGCAACGGAACCTTACGGATCTGGCAGGACGACGGCCAACTGGTCTGCGAGGTCTCTGACTCCGGCTATTTCTACGAGCGTCTGGCTGGCAGCAAGCGACCTCCCCCCGACCAGGAAGGCGGCCGTGGCCTGTGGCTCGCCAACCAGCTCTGCGACCTGGTCCAGGTGCGTTCGCTGCCGCACGGCACCGTCGTCCGGCTTCACACCCGTTTGCGCTGAGCGCCAGCGCCTCAGCCTCGGGCGCTACGCGGTCGGGTCGGCGACCCGGCCGGCGATCAGCAGCAGCCTGCTCTCCAGGTGCCGGACGAGGAACAGGAAGGGCCGGTCGGCGCGGAACTCGACCGGGCCGCCGCTGATCGCCATCGCGGTCGCGCGCACGGCGATGCCGGTGGCGGCAGCCGCGGTGGTGCCGCGCTCGTCGACCTCCACGTAGGCCTTCTGGACGACCGTTTGGACCTGGAGCGGCTCGTCGGCGGTGATGCCGGAGAAGTCCGCCCCGGCGCTGAAGGCGGCCGGCATGCCGAGCGCCTTCAGCACGCCGCTCAGGTCGAGGGTGGCCTCGAAGCGGAATTTCGGCATGGTCAGCCGCACGTCACGGCCCGCGAGGCTCGACAGCGCCGTGGCCAGGCGTCCCAGGTCCAGGTCACGCTGGAATGCCTCGAAGCCGCCGGCGGTGGGCAGCAGGACCACCATGGCGAAGCCGCCGCCCTGGTAGGGCAGCTCCAGCGCCTGCCAGCCGCTGCCGTCACCCTCGCTCTCCGCGTAGCGCCAGCGGTGGCGCTGGCGCAGCATCGGCGCCTCGACGGTGCCGCCGCCGGGCAGATGGAACGGCTCCGGCCGGGTGGCGGCTGGATCGAACGGGTCGCGCCAGCGGGCCCGCAGGTAGATCGCGTTCGTGAGGGCCAGCCGGGTGCGCGAGTCGAGCGCCCCCCGCACGAACAGCTCCTGGATCTTGTCGTGGGTCTGCTCGGCGACCAGCTGGTTGATCGCCTGCCGCGCCGCTTCGGCGTGGTGCTGGAAGTCCGCGCGCCGCAGCGCCGCCCGGAACCGCTCCGAGAGCGCCGCGGCGAACTCGTCACGGAGGCGCATCCCCTCCTGGATCCAGACCGCGTTGGAGACCTCCAGCGCGATGCCGTCCTCGGTGGCGCGGCGCAGGACCGCGTCGTCCAACGTGGCCGCGGCGGCGGCGAGGCGCTCCGGCGCCTCGGTCCAGTGGAGGAGGCCGGCGATCTCGGCGGCGGTCTCTCCGCGTGCCCCGGGCAGGACCATGGCCAGCACGGCCGCGACGCTGGACGGCGACACCACGAGGTTGCCGTCGCCCTGCGCGAGCCGCCGGTAGAGGTCGAGCGCGAAGCTGGTCCAGGCTTCGCTGCCGACCGCGCTGTCCGGCCTGGCCACCCCTACCGCCTCGACCGAGGATCGGGTGTGCGGGCGCCCGCGAGCTGGCGGGACTGGGCGACCAGGCGGTCGCGGGTGTCCCACAGCTCGACCTCCTCGTCGAACCAGCCGCCCTGGAGCTGCTGGCCGCGGGCGAACAGGCGCAGCCACCCCGGCGCGGGCAGGTCGCGGACGTAGACGCTCATGGCGAGCGTCGGCGCCCAGCTCGGGATGCCCAGCTCGAAGGAGGTCGGCGGGAACCCGTCGGCGAAGGCGAGCAGCGCCAGCGGGTCGGGCTCGCGGCCGTCGTGGAAGCGCACCCACCCGCGCGTCTCCAGCTTCCCGGCGGGGCGGCCGGCGAGCCATCCGGCGCAGGCCGGGTCGACGCGGATGTCGATGTGATCGAGCAGGGCGACGTGGAACCCGCCCGGCACCGGCAGGTCCGCCACGCCGGGCACGCACGCCTCCAGCGGCGCCAGCGGCGGCGGCCCGCTCGCGGCACGCCAGCCAACGGGCGCGCCCGGGTCCAGGGTGCCCGCGCTCAGCAGCGCCTCCAGGCACAACGACCCGCCCTGCGCGAGCCGCACCTGGACGGTCGCGACCGACCTGCCGGCGCGCAGCGTCTCGACCTCCAGCTCAGCCGGCCCGGGTTCGGGCGAGGCGAGGAAGTGGGCGCTCGCCGCCAGCGGGTCGGGCTGCCCGGCGACCGCCAGCCCGGCGCGGGCCGCGAGCGCCAGCAGGTACCCGCCGTTGGGGCGGCCCACCACCGTCCAGCCAGGATCGACCTCGGTCTTCCAGGTCCCGGCAGCGACGGTGGCGTCGCCGTCAGCGTCGCCGACGCGCTGGGCCGCCGTTGCCAGGTCGAACGCGTATGCCCGGGCATCCTCGTCGATTGCCATGCCGCCTCCACCCGTTTGCCCTGTCCGCTCCGGAGGCTGCCAGCGGTCGGCTGGCCGCGCAAGCCCGCAAGCGGCAACGGGGTGTCGCGAGCACGAGCCGCCTCAGCGGACCACCAGGTCTGGGGTGAGGTCGGCGACGCTTGCCGCGCCGCAGAGCGCCATGGCCCGTTCCAGCTCGGCCCGGAGGCCATCGAGGACCGCCTGGACGCCCTCGGCGCCGCCGGTGGCGAGGCCCCAGATGACGGGTCGGCCGACCAGGACCGCGCGGGCGCCGAGGGCGAGGGCCTTGAGCACGTCGGTGCCGCGGCGGATGCCGCCGTCGACGTAGACCTCGGCGCGGTCGCCGACCGCCTCGACCACCTCAGGGAGCGCCTCGGCGGTGGCGACCGCGGTGTCGAGCTGGCGCCCGCCGTGGTTGGAGACGATCACCCCGATGGCGCCCGCGTCCACGCAGGCAGCCGCGTCGTCGCCGCGGAGGACGCCCTTGACCACCACCGGCATCCCCGCGAGCTCGTGCAGCCAGCCGATCACCTCGGGGGTGAGACCCGGATCGAACTGGTTGGAGATGCTGGCCGGGTCGTCGGGGTCGTAGGTGAACCGCCCGGCCGCGTTGGCGATCTCCAGCCAGGGCGGGAGCTTGAACTGGTCGCGGATCTCGCGCAGCCGCCTGCCGTAGGTGGCGAGGTCGGCGGTGAGCACCAGCGCCCGGTAGCCGGCGGCGGCGGCGCGGTGGACCAGCTCGGCGGCATAGCCACGGTCACGGTAGACGTAGAGCTGGAACCAGCGCTGCGCCGCTGGGACCGCGGCGGCGGTGTCCTCCAGCGTGGTCGTCGCCACCGTGGAGGCGACCAGCGGGACGCCCGCCGCGGCCGCGCCGGCGGCGGTGGCCAGCTCCCCGTCGGGATGGGCGAGCCGGTGGTAGCCCATCGGGGCGACCAGGAACGGCGTCGGCACCGGCTCACCGAGCAGCGTGGTGGCGGTGGAGACCGCGCTGACGTCGCGCAGCACGTGCGGCCGCAGCCGCAACCGGCCCCAGGCTGCCAGGTTGGCGGCCAGGGTCAGCTCGTCGTCGGCGCCACCGGCGAAGTAGCCATAGACGCCCGGGTCGAGCAGCTCCTGTGCGCGCTGCTCCAG
The DNA here is from genome assembly GCA_036395655.1 of Actinomycetota bacterium. GTDB lineage: Bacteria > Actinomycetota > CALGFH01 > CALGFH01 > CALGFH01 > DASWDC01. The sequence continues at coordinate 8,934 of DASWDC010000174.1, forward strand.
CTCGGTCAGGTCCACCCACCCAGAAGTCGTTGTCATCGAGAACGCAAGTCTAGCCGCACCGCGAGGGCCGAGCGCAGCTCCCCCTCGACCTAGACGCTGCCCTGGACCCGCGACAGCAGGATCTGCGCGGTGGTCCGCAGGCGGGTGTCGAGCGCCTCCATCAGCACCACCACCGTCTCGGCGGCCCATTCGGCGGCGACGCGCTGCTCTGAATGATCCGGGAGGTTGCGCACCTCGCGATAGTCGACGATCCGGGAGGCGCGGCGGTCGTCGAGCCGCTCCCAGGAGAGGATGCGCCCGACCGCGGTCTCGATCGCCATGCGCTCGGAGTACAGGTCGTCGAACAGCCGCTTGGTGGCGGTCCGCTCCTGCATGTCCAGGTAGATCCCGGCCCGGACGGCGCCGTTGGCGGTGAAGGCGACGTCGTAGAACCCGAAGGGCCCGGCGGCGAAGCCGACCCAGTTCTCGTAGCCGAACTTCGGCACCCGGAAGCCGGGGCGGCGGCGCGCCACCGACTCGAACATCAGCTGGAAGAAACTGTGGCGCACCTCGGCCGGCTGCAGGCCGCCGTCCTTCTCCGACGCCAGCGGCGGCGGGCTCGCCATCGCGTTCGCCATCGCGTTCGGCATCGGGGTGGCGGCGGCATAGCGGGGCTGCGGCGGCGGCATCGGCACCGCCTGGGGCGGAGGCGGAGGGGGCGGTG
>DASWDC010000175.1:0-6129 GCA_036395655.1 Actinomycetota bacterium
AGTCGCTCCGCAGCGTCCCCTGGCTGGGATAGAGCGCGGCCAGCGGCACCTTGGGCGGGGCATGCCTGCCGAGGGTGGCCGGGTCGCTGCCCGGATTGCCGTGGTTGTAGGCCCACACCTGCTGCTCGCTGAGGAACGCCGCCGAGACGAAGTCGAGCGCCTTGCCGCCGTCGTCGGCGCGCTGCAGCGCGGCGAGGAAGTCGCTTGGGAGGTCCGCGTGCGGGCCGGGGAGCCCCCCGAGCCCGGCCAGCAGCGCGCCGATGTCCTGGCTCCGCTTGCTGAGCGTGCCGAGCGTGAGGGGCTGGCCGCCCGACCCGGCGAAGAGCATCGCCCCGAGCAGCGACTGCAGCGCCGGGGTCGAATGGTTGGGGGTGGTCTGCCCGAGCTTGACCGGGCCCCACTCGGGATGCCCGGCCGCGCCCCAGCCGGCCGGGTTGCGCAGCAGGCCGAGCAGGTCGCCCCAGCCGGGCTGCTTGCCCGGCCAGCCGAGCGCCTGCGCCATCGGCCGCGGCATCGCCACCACCAGCGGCGAGCTCGCGACGCTTCCCTGCGGGTCGGTCACCACGCCGCCGGCGCCGTTGCCAGCCTGCAGCCGGAGCGCGAGCAGGCTCGCCCAGGTGGACGAGGGCGGGACCCAGACGTCCGGCCGCGTCCCGGCGCTGCTGTCGGGCCAGCCCTTGGCGAGCTTGTCGACCGCGGCCGCCGGCTCCATGCTCTGAACGTGGACGCCGACGCAGGAGCCGTTCACCTTGGGCGACCCCTGCTGGTAGTCGGCTGCCGCCTGCTGGAGCAGCCCGGCCAGCTCGGGCGCCGCCACCACCTCAAGCGGGATGCGCGTCCCTCCGCAGCCCCCGCCGGCCGACCCGCCCCGCTCCCGTTCGCGCCGTACTGCCGCGCCGACCTGGTGACGATCAGCGTCCCCGCAATCGCCGCCAGCACCAGGGTGAGGCTGACCAGGACCACCCAGCCGGTGACCCGGCGCGGCGACCCACCAGGGTCGGGGTCCGCGAGATGCCTGCCCCGCTGCCGTGAGCTCTCCACGTTGCGCATACGTAGTAAGCCTCCAGATCCCCCCAATTCGCGGCCCGAAGGTGTGCAGAAAGGTGTGCGGAAGGGAAGCAGCGGCAGATGCGCCTTGGACAACCCGTCCCTTGACATCCAAGGTGCTCAAACTATGACGGGTAATCTATTTCAGGACAAAATAGCTACCCAACGAAACAAGTCACGTAAGCATACGTAAGCGCTCAACAACGCATAGAGGCGCAGTCAAGCCGCACGGCGCGCTTGAATCCCTCGGTTCGATTGCGAACGGTTCAGGAGCCCGGCGCCGGGTCACGGCGCCGGGCCGGCAAGCGCCTGGCTCAGGCGCTGCGGCGCTCCAGCCAGGTCAGCAGGGTGCGGACCGCGGCGCCGGTCGAGCCTTTGGCGAGGTACCCGTCCTCCGCGTCCGCTCGTGCCGGGCCGGCGATGTCCAGGTGGGCCCAGGGCCGCCCGTCGACGAATTCCTGCAGGAACAGCCCGGCGGTGATGGCGCCGCCCCAGCGCTCGCCGACGTTCTTCAGGTCGGCGACGTCGCTGTCCAGCTCCTTGTGGTAGTCGTCGGGGAGCGGCAGCCGCCAGCTCCGCTCCCCCGCCTCGCTGGCGGCCGCCAGCAGCTCTTCGGCGAGCGCGTCGTCGTTGGAGAGCAGCCCGCTGATACGCTTGCCGAGCGCCACCACGCAGGCGCCGGTGAGGGTGGCCACGTCGATCATCGCGTCGGGTTTCGATTCCGCGCCGAGCGCGAGCGCGTCGGCCATCACCAGGCGGCCCTCCGCGTCGGTGTTGAGCACCTCGACGGTCTTGCCGTTCTTCATGGTGAGCACGTCGCCCGGACGGGTGGCGCTGCCGGACGGCATGTTCTCGGCCGAGGCGAGGTAGCCGGTGACCGCCACCTTGACGCCGAGATCGGCCACGGCCGACAGCACCCCGAGCACCGCCGCCGCGCCGGACATGTCGGTCTTCATGGTGATCATGCCGTCGGGCGGCTTGAGCGAGAGGCCGCCCGAGTCGAAGGTGATGCCCTTGCCGACCAGCACCACGTGGCCGCGCGCACCCTCGGGCTGGTAGGACAGCTCGATCAGCCGCGGCGGGTTGGCGGCGCCCTGGCCGACCCCGACGATCCCGCCGAAGCCCTCCCGGCGCAACTGCTCCTCGTCGCGGACGGCCACCCGCACGTCCTTGCCCGCCACCGCCGCGCGGGCGGCCTCGGCCAGGTCGGCGGGGTGCAGGGCGTTGGCGGGCTCGTTGGAGAGGTCGCGCGCCAGGTTGGTGGCGGCTGCCCGGACCGTGCCGGCGGCCAGCGCCCCTTCCAGATCCTGGCGGTCCGGGTCGTCGCCGCTGACGGCCAGGTCGAGCTGCCGCAGCGCGTCGGTGCTGGCAGCGCCGCCGTCGCGCCGCGGCTGCTTGTACTTGTCGAACCGGTAGGCCGCCAGCAGCGCGCCCTCGGCGACCGCCCGGACCGCTCCGACCGGGTCGCCGGGGAGGGCCTGCACCAGCGTGGTGACCGCCTGCTTGGCCCCGGCGGCATGGCGCACGATCACCCCGGCGGCACGGCGCAGCGCCTCCGCGTCCGCCTCGCCGCGGTCACCGAGGCCGACTACCAGCAGCGTGGCGGCGGCCAACCGGCCGAGCGCCGGCACCGCCACCGCCTCGCCGAGCTTGCCGCTGAACCCGCGCGCCTCCAGCAGCGACCGCAGCGGCACACCGAGCGCCGCCGCCGCCTCCGCCCCGGGACCTGGGTCCAGGCCGCCGAACACCGGCACCACCAGCAGGTCGGTCGGCGCGCCAGCCGCGTCGGCATCAACCAGCGAGACGTTGAGCATCGGTCCTCCCACCACTCCATCGCACGACAAGCCTCCAGCTGAGGCACCATAGTCTAGTCGGCTGGCCTGCGCTGATGGCGCGGGCCGCAATGAGATTTCGGAGGAACGGGGTGCAGATGGAGCGGCGCAGGCTGGCGGACCTGATCGCCTTCGACGACGCCCGCATGGCCAAGCATCGCCTGTTCGAGACCGACCGCACGCTCACCGACCTCTACTGCCTCGACGTCGGCCAGGAGCAGCTCCTGCGCGTCCACGACGACGCCGACAAGGTGATCCTGGTGATGGCCGGCCGCGTCCTCGCCCGCGTCGACGACGACAGCGCCGAGTTGACCCAGTACGAGATCCTGCTGATCCCAGCCGGCGCCAAGCACGCCCTCAAGAACCTCGGCCCTGAGCCCGCCGTCCTGGTCGTCTTCGTCGGCCCCCGCCTCGCCTGACGATCACCACGAAACCGTTACGGTCTCGCAATAAGGCGGCTATTGCGTAATTTATCTTTCTGTGGTATTCTAGGTAGCTATGCCGGAATTCCGTTGCTAGCATCGCCCTCCTTCCCGGGTCGGCGATGTGATGAAGGACGGAGGGATTCCGACTGATGCATGAACGGCAGCCCAGCCAGACCGCGATGATGGCGGCCGCGGCACGAGCCGCACACCTTGTGGTGGACAACGAGCCCTACATCTTCCAGGACTCGGTCGCCATGCCCCTGCTCGGAGATTTGGGCGAGGAGATCGTCGCCTACCATCGCGCGAGCGGGGATCACGTCGTGCTGTCCAGCACCCGGGCGCAGGTCACCGCCCGCAGCCGCTACACCGAAGACCGCCTGGCCGAACTGGTCCTGACCGACCACGTGCTGACCCAGTATGTGATCCTCGGCGCCGGCCTGGACACCTTCGCCTACCGCGCCCCGCTGGCGCTGGCCACCCGGCTGCGGGTCTTCGAAGTCGACCATCCCGCCACCCAGCGGTGGAAGCGCGACCTGCTCGCCGCCGCCCAGCTCACCCCCGTCGCACCCGACGGCCTGGCCTTCGTCGGCACCGACTTCGAAACCGACCCGCTGACAGGCCGCCTGACCGCCGCGGGCTTCGACCCCGCCCAGCCCGCCCTGGTGAGCTGGCTCGGCGTCACCTTCTACCTCACCCGCGACGCCATCGTCGCCACCCTCGGGACGCTCGGCAGCTTGGCGCCTGGGACGGAACTGGTCGTCGAGTACGCCCTCCCTCCCGAACTCCGCGACGCGAGGGGCGCGGCCTACGCCGAGTTCGCCCTCCCCGCCGCCGCCGAGCGCGGCGAGCCCTGGCTGACCTTCCTCACCCCCGAGGACATGTCCACCCTGCTGCGAACCCACGGCTTCGAGGTCGTCAAGCACCTCCGCCAGCACGACGCGATCGACCCCGCCCTGTGGCAGCGATCCGACGCCCTGCGCCCCGCCGACGTCTGCCGCCTCGTCCGCGCGGTGGTCGCGCCGCGCTGATCCGCGTGGCTGGCCGCGGTCAGCAGCGGCTGGGGAGGTAGGCGGTGGTCATCACGGTGGTGGCGCTGATCGCCGTGGGGAGCAGGCCGGTGGTGTGCATCCAGTCGCCGTAGCGTTGCCAGGCGGACTGGTCGAGGCAGCCGATCGGGCGGTCGGGCGGTGTCAGCAGGGTGAGGGTGGTGGGGACGCTGGCCTGGAGGAATTTGGGGGTGTAGGTGGTGGCTCTGGTCATCGCCGTGACGGCGGCGGGCTGGTCGGCGCGGGCGGCGCTGGCGCCGGCCAGCATGGCGGTGATGAAGCGGCGGACGGTGGTGGCGTAGGCGGGGTCGCCGCGCAGGCGGGTGGTGTTGGCGACCAGGACCAGCTCGTCGTAGCTGGGGACGCCGAGGCGGTCGACGGGGAGGGTGACGGGCGCGCGGCCGGTCTGCTGGGCGATCTGGATGGCTTCGACGTTGCGGTAGCCGCCGAGGATCGCGTCGACCTTGTGGGAGAGCAGGGCCGGGACCAGGTTGTAGCCGACGCTGACGGGGGTGACGTCGCCGTGGCTGAGGCCGGCGCTGCGCTCCAGGGTCTGGAGGATGGCGTCGTCTGACGGGATGCCGGTGATGCCGACCTTGCGGCCCTTGAGGCTTGCCGGGGTGGTGATGCCGCTGGAGGGCAGGGCGATCAGGGAGTTGAGCGGCACCGGGATCACCGAGGCGACCGCGGTGACAGGGAGGTGCTTGGCGGCGGCGAAGAACAGGTCGGGCTCGTAGGAGATGGCGAGGTCGGCCTTGCGCAGCGCCACCAGCTTGAGGGGGGCGCTCGGGTCGGAGGGCGCGCGCATGCGCACCGTCAGGCCGGCCTGCTGGAACAGGCCCTTGGACTGGGCGTAGTAGAGGCCGACGTGGTCGGGGTTGGGCGTCCAGTCGAGCGACAGGGCGACCTGGGTCTGGCCCGGCCTGGCGCCGGCCTGGGCCTGCCTTGCCGGGGAGTTTCCGCAGGCGGCGAGCGCCACGGCCAGGGTGGCGGCCAGGACGAGGGGAACAACGGCTCGCTTCATGGGTGTAGGGCACCTCCACTTCCATTTCCATTTCCACCGCCGCGCGCCCAGGGGACGGCCAGGCGTTCGGCCAGGGAGACCAGCAGGAACAGGGCGAGCGAGAGCACGGTCAGGATGACGATCGCTGCGAAGATCCGGGCGGTGTCGAGATTGGGGGTGGCCTGCAGCATCACGTAGCCGAGGCCAGCGTTGGAGCCGGCCCATTCGCCGAAGACCGCGCCAACGGCGGCGTAGGTGGCGGCGACCCGCAGGCCGGAGAAGACCATCGGGAGGGCGGACGGCCACTCGACCCGCTTGAGGATCGCCCATCTGCTGGCGTCAAGGGTGCGCATCATCCGGACCAGCTCCGGGTCGACCGAGCGGAGCCCATCGGTGCCGTTGACGACGATCGGGAAGAAGCAGATCAGCGCGACGATCACCAGCTTGGGGGCGAGGTCGAAGCCGAGCAGGATCACCAGGATCGGGGCCAGCACCACTACTGGGACGGTCTGCGAGGCGATCAGCAGCGGGTACAGGGCGCGGCGCAGCGTCGCCGACAGGTGCAGCGCCAGCGCCAGTGCCAGCCCGGTAGCGCAGGCGAGCAGGAAGCCGAGCACGACCTCCCGCAGGGTCACCCAGGTCGCCGAGGCAAGCAGCCCGGCGTCGGTGTGGAAGTCCGCGGCGACCGCTGAGGGCGCGGGCAGCAGGTAGGCCGGCACCCGCAGCGCCCGCACCAGCAGCTCCCACAGCACCAGGCCGCCGAGCAGCAGCGCCAG
>DASWDC010000176.1:0-3179 GCA_036395655.1 Actinomycetota bacterium
GCCGCCACCAGCCGGGCCACCACCGCCCCGCTGACCAGCGGCTGGTCGCCGAGGCAGACGACCACCGCGCCGAAGCGGTCCCCGAGGTCCTCAAGCGCCCGCGCGAGGACCTCGCCCATCCCCCCACGCCAGCCCTCCACCCGCAACGGGGTGGCCCCGTGCAGGTCGAGGCGCCCCTCGACCTCGTCGGCGGCGGCGCCGAGCGCGACGACGACCGCATCAACCGGACCGTCATCGGTTGGACCGTCATCGGTGGAGGTGGAGAGGGCGCCCAGCACGTGCTCCAGCAGCGGACGGCCCTTCAGGAGCGCGAGCTGCTTGGGGCGGCCCATCCTGGTGGAGGCGCCCGCCGCCAGGACCAGCGCGGCCACCGGGCCGCGAGGGGGAGCCGCCGCGGACGGGTGGCCGGCCACCTCAGATCGCGCCCCGTTCCTTCAGGGTGTGGACGGTCTCGGACTTCTCACGCTGCGACAGCCGCCCGCCGGGGCGTCCGTGGCGGGCGGCGATCACCTCGGCGAGGATCGAGACGGCGGTCTCCTCGGGCGTCTTGGCGCCGATGTCCAGGCCGATGGGGCCGGAGATGCGCGCCAGCTCCTGCTCGCCGAAGCCGGCGGCCCGCAGGCGCTCCAGCCGCTCGCCGTGGGCACGGCGGCTGCCCATCGCGCCGATATAGGCGACCTTGCTGCCCAGCAGCGCGGTCAGGGTGGGGTCGTCGAAGCGCGGCTCGTGGGTCAGCACGGCCGCGTAGGTGGCGTCGTCAGGCGGGTTGGCGGCCAGGTACTCGTGCGGCCAGGCGACCACCACCTCGTCGGCGTGGGGGATGCGGTCCAAGGTGGCGAAGCGCTCACGGGCGTCCACCACCGCGACCCGAAAGCCGGAGAGGTGGGCCAGGTGGGCGAGGGCGGCGGCGAAGTCGACCGCCCCGACGATCAGCAGCTTCGGCTGCGGCGCGTAGACGTCGAAGAACAGCTCCCGGCCGTCCACCTCGCGCACCGCCGACTCCTCGCCGGGCAAGAGCTCCCGGGCGATCGCGGCGGCGGCCTCGTCGAGCGCCGCGTCGCCCAGGGAGCCGCTGGTGCCCTCCTGGCTGACCAGCAGCTTCGCCCCGATGCCGGGGCCGGCGACGATGGTGACCAGCGCGCCGCGCCGGTCAGCGCGGATCAGGTCGCGCATCTCCTCGAACGACGGCGAGGCGCTCATTCGGCCACCGGCTCGATGAAGACGTCGATGATCCCGCCGCAGGCCAGGCCGACGTCCCAGACCATCTCGTCGGTGATGCCGAAGGTGACCAGTCTGGGCGGCTCACCCTCCAGCACCCGCCGGGCCTCCTCCAGCACCGCTGCCTCGACGCAGCCGCCGGAGACGCTGCCGATCCAGCGGCCGTCGTCGCTGATGGCCATCTTGGCGCCCGGTGGGCGGGGCGCCGAACCCTTCACCTTGGTCACCGTCGCGATGGCGACCCGGTGCCCCTCTCCCCGCCAGGTCTCGATCGCATCGAGCACGTCCCGCATGCGGAAATCCCTTCCTCGGAAAGCACCTCTCCGGACCATGGCTACCACCACGATCGGCACTTGGACCTTCTGTTTTTGGTCCGCGTGCCTGATGCTATTGTGCGTCTGCGACCAGTGTCGGCCAAGCAGTCGGTCGTCGTCCGGGTTCTGGGCCTACCCGAAATGCCGTGCGTGCCCCAGATTCCGTATATCGTGCGACCGGAGATGGAGGTGGCCCTTTTGAGGCGCATCGCTTGCACGGTAAACGGGGTCCGACGCGAGGCGGAGGTCGAGCCTCGCCAGCTTCTGGTCTACTTCCTTCGCGAGACGCTGGGTCTGACCGGGACCAACGTCGGCTGCGACACGTCGTCGTGCGGTGCCTGCACCGTGCTGGTCGACGGGAAGTCGGTCAAGTCCTGCACCATGCTGGCGGTGCAGGCCGACGGGACCGAGATCCAAACGATCGAGGGCCTCGCCACCGACGGGCAGCTGCACCCGCTGCAGGAGGCGTTCCGCCAGCACCACGCGCTGCAGTGCGGCTACTGCACCCCCGGCATGGTCATGGCCGGCCTCGGCCTGATCAACGAGGGCGCCGACATGAGCGACGAGGCGGTCCGCCTCGGCCTCGAAGGCAACCTCTGCCGCTGCACCGGCTACCAGAACATCGTCACGGCAATTCAGGACGCCGCCGGCAAGCTGCGCGGCGAGCAGGTGCCGGCAGGCGCTGGGACCGCGGGGACGCAAGGAGGCTCCTGATGACCCAGGTGGCTGAGCCCGAGGTAACCCGTTACGTCGGCGGGGGACTGCTGCGCAAGGAAGACCCTGAGCTGCTGACCGGCCAGGGCCGCTACGTCGACGACCTGAGCCTGCCGGGGATGGTCTGGCTGGGATTTGCCCGCAGCCCGCTGGCGCACGCCAGCCTCACCCGGGTCGACGTCTCCGCCGCCCGCGACCTGCCCGGCGTGGTCGCGGCCTACAGCGGCGAGGAGCTGGCCGAAGCGTTCGCCGGGCCGATGCCGTGTGCCTGGCCGGTCGCCGACCGGACCATGCCGGAGGAGCCGAGCGGCGACCCGCGCGTGCCCGACCACTGGCCGGTCGCCCGCGAGCGGGTCCGCTACGCCGGCGAGATCGTCGCGGTGGTGGTCGCCGACAGCCGCGAGCACGCCATCGACGGCGTCGAGGCGGTCGACGTCGACTACGACGAGCTGCCGGTGGTCATCGACATGGAGGCCGCCCTCGCCGACGGCGCCCCGGTCATCTACGAGCAGTTCGGCGGCAACCGGACCTACACCTGGTCGCTCGCCAACGGCGAGGTGGACCGGGTGTTCGCCGAAGCCCCGGTGACGGTGAAGGAGCGCTACTACCACCCGCGCCTGATCCCCAACGCGATCGAGCCGCGCGGCGTGCTGGTGCAGCCGTCGCCCGCGACCGGCGAGTACACCATCTGGTCGGCGACGCAGATCCCGCACATCCTGCGGACCCTGTCGGCGCTGACGCTCGGCATCCACGAGGGCAAGATCCGCGTGGTCGCGCCCGAGGTCGGCGGCGGCTTCGGCTCCAAGCTGAACGCCTACGCCGAGGAGTTCATCGCCCTGGCGGTCGCCCGCAAGCTGGGCACGCCGGTCAAGTGGGTCGAGGAGCGCTCCGAGGGCTACCTCGCCACCATCCACGGCCGCGACGTGCTCCAGG
>DASWDC010000177.1:0-9677 GCA_036395655.1 Actinomycetota bacterium
ACAGCATGGCCCAGGACCTCCCCCCGGTCGGCTGACGCCGACGCACTGCGCCATCTGGATACGGCTGTCTCTGGCCGTCCCGATCAGCGGCATTTCAGAAAAACGCCGCGTGTTTGGCAGCAAAGGGACATTGGCGCTACAAGGGCAACGATGTCAAGGATGATCCACGATGCACGGCGCCTGAGGGACCGCAACCCCTGCGCCTGCAGCTGGACGATGCCGTCCCGGGCTCGTCAGACTGCGCCGTCAGCGTCCAGTGCCGACGCGGTTGGGCCCGAAACCGGGGCCGGGGCCGAAACCGGGGCCGAAACCGGAGCCGAAGCCGGGACCGGGGACCGGGACCGGGACCGCCGGCGGCCACATCACCATGGTGAGGGCGAGCAGGCTGAGCCCGCTCCAGACCAGGGTGCCGCCCCAGACCTCGCCCTTCCAGCCGAGGCCGCCGTCGTGCAGGCCGATCCCGGCGAAGTACACGCCCCAGAACAGCGGCGGCGCGAGGGCGCAGAAGGCCCGCACCCGCGGCGGCGACGACGGCGACGGACCAGTGAGGCGTAGCAGCGCCTCGACCGCGACGGCGCCAAGTAGGCCGAGGACGGCCAGACCTGGGTCGCGGAAGCCCACGAGCGCCTGCATCATCAGCGCCTGGACGCCGATCACGACCAGGGCGGACCCGGCTGGCGGCCGCCAGCGGCGCGCGAGGAACAGGAGCGGCCCGAACAGGAACGCGGTGGCGAAGATGAACCCGGGCACGCCCACCTCGATGTTCTGCTGGCTGACGTCGACGAACTGGAAGGCGTCGAATTCGGCCTGAAGGCCATCCCGGTGCCCGATGCTGACGATGTTCTCGTAGAGAGGGTGCAGGTACATGAAGATGAAGGCGGACAGGCACCCGGCCAGGGCAACCGACCCGACCGCCGGCAGCAGCCGCGCCAGCCGCACCTGGCGGCCGGCGCCGAGCGCCGGGTCCGGGTCGGCCCACTGCGACCGCAGCGGCGTGGTGATGAGCAGGAACGCCCCGCAGAACAAGCCGAGGTGCGTCGGGCTGAGCAGCGCGGCGATGTTCCGCTCGATCCCGAACGCCAGGTGCCAGGCCATGTCGCCGACCCCGGACAGCAGGAAGATCGCCAGGCCCGCCAGCGCCAGCCCATACCCCTGCGGCACGCCCCGCCGCACCCACACCGACCAGCACACCCACGCGGCGGTCGCGACGAACCCGGAGTAGAACACCGCATGCCAGGGGGTGAAGAACGTCTCCAGCTGCGGCCGGGTGTTGTGCGCCCACCCGTCCAGGAACAACCCCCCGACCAGCCACAGGGTCAGCACCAGGGTGAGCAGGTCGCCGGCCAAGCTCATCCGCGGCACAGCGCCGCCGCTGGCGCCGCTGGCGCCGCTGGCGCCGCTGGCGCGGCCGCCGGGCGTCCTCGTTGTCGTTCCCGTCGTCTCGGCGGTGGGTCCGGATCGCATCTCGACCTCCACACACTGCGTCGTTTCCAGGACCAGATCTCTGCGGCTACCCTACGGCAGGCGCCGCCGGGACCCATCCCCCTCCCCGGTGATTTTCCGCCTCGCTCTCCAGAGGGAGTCGGCCTAGAGTCAACCCCCATGGGTGAAACGCGCGTAAGCGAACGCGAGCGACACGAGGCACCTGAGCTGGTGTCGGTGGTGGTCCCCACCCGCGACACGGCCAGGACGATCGAGCGGTGCCTCGCCTCGATCCGCGCGCAGACCCATCCCGCGATCGAGCTGATCGTGGTCGACAACTGGAGCCAGGACGGCACCTGGGAGACCGCCCGCCGGCTCGCCGACGCCGCCGTCCAGGCCGGCACGGAACGAGCCGCGCAGCGCAACCTCGGCATCGAACGGGCAGGTGGCGAGTGGGTCCTGTGGATCGACGCCGACATGGAGCTTCCCCCCGAGGTGGTCGAGCGTGCCCTGGCCGCCGCGCATACCGCCGGCGCCGTCGGGGTGTTCATCCCCGAGGCCACCACCGGCAGCGGCTTCTGGACCGCCTGCCGGGCCCTTGAGCGCCGCTGCTACCACGGCGAGCCCCGGATCGAGGCGCCCCGGCTGCTGCGCACCAGCGAGCTCCGCGACCTCGGCGGCTTCGACGAGCACCTCGCCGGCACCGAGGATGCCGAGCTGCGCACCCGCCTGCTCGCCAGAGGCGCGCCGCTCGCCTGGGCCGACACGCTGATCCTGCACCACGAAGGCCGCCTCACCCTGACCGGCGTCGCCCGCAAGCGCTTCTACTACGGCAAGGGCATCCCCGCCTACCGCCACGCCCACCCCGGCGCCGTCTCCGGCCAGCTCGGCGCCACCCTCGCCGCGTTCTGGCGCCACCGCCGCCTGCTCGCCGCCGATCCCCCGCACGCCGCCGGGGTCATCGTGCTGCGCACCTGGGAGGCCGCCGCCTACGCCGCGGGCGCCGCCGCCGGGGCGTCAGCCCGCGGGAAGCTCGCGCGACCGTGAGGCTGAGGCGCGAACCTCCACCGAGCCTTTGTAGGCGAAGCCGCGCACCCGGACCAGCGGGACGTCAGCAATCGGCTCCTCGTCGCGGTGGTCGACGACGGTGCCGCCGTAGCTGGAGCCGTGCGCCTCGACCCGGACGCCGCGTGGGACGATCACCTCGACCCGGCCCTTGTAGGCGAGCGCGTTGATGGTGGTGACCGGTTCGGTCAGCTCGGCGGCGCGCAGGTCCAGCTCGCAGCTGCCCTTGTAGGCGACGGTCATCGACCGCTCAGGGACGCGCCAGCGGCCGCGCCGCGCGATCGAACCCTTGAAGCCGAGCATCAGCCGGGGCGCCTGGCTCGCCGGGGCGAGGGTGCCGCTGCGGACGGCGGCAGGCAGGTCGGCGAGCAGCTGGTCCAGCTCGGCCCGGGTCCGGGCGCGCAGGGCGGTGGCGGTGCGCTGGTCGAACTCCTCGTCGTCGAGGCGGCCCTCGGCGAAGGCGGCCTGCAGCCGCTGTACGGCGGCGTCGCGTTCCTGGTTGGAGGCCCGCACCGCGGGGACACCCGGCGCCGGCGGCTGCTGCTGTGATGGCTGCTCTGGCGGCTGGCTGGATTGCTCCATGGGCTCCAGCTTATAAGATGCGTCTCCCCCATCTTGGGTTTGTTTGCTGCGGTTGTGCCGGGATTCGGCGTGTGGAGGGAGGCGTCCGGACAGCATGAGGGATGCGATCCGAACTGGCGTGTCGCGGCTGCACCGCCTGATCCGCCCGATCCCGAGCGAGCGCCGCTTCGACTATGACCGGCGCCTGCTGGTCAACCCGTACCTGGCCGAGCAGGAAGCTGGCCTCGGCGACCTGTACGCGGCGATCGAGCGGACCGGGCTGTCGCTCGGCTACCCGGCCTGGAACCTGCTGTACTACACGCTGCTGTGCAGCCTGCCCGGGACCGACCCGGTGGTGGTGGAGACCGGCACCAACCACGGGTTCTCCACGATCGTACTGGCGCAGGCGCTGATCGACGCGGGTGCCGGCGGGGTGGTCCGCACCGTCGACATCGACCCGGGGGTCGTCGCGGTGGCCAGGGGGCACGCGGAGCGGGCCGGGGTCGCCGAGCGGATCCGCTTCCACGTCGGCGACAGCTACGAGTTCCTCGACCGGCTGCCCGACGAGGTCAGCCACGTGGACTTCGCCTTCCTCGACGGCGACCACCGCGCCGAGCACGTGATCGGCGAGTTCGAACGCCTCTACCCGCTGGTGGCTGCCTGCGACGGCAAGGTCTACTTCGACAACACCGGCCGCGGCGGGGTCGCCAAGGCGCTGCGGCACATCCACAAGGTCCACGGCGGCAACCTCGTTGAGTTCCCGAGCTGCTCGTGGGCACCGCCGGGCAACGCCATCTGGCAGCCAAAGCGGCCGAAGCGGCCGGCCCCGGCGGCCAGACGCCGCCGCTGAGCCCTGAGCCGGGCGTACTTTAGTGGCATGGACGCGCCGTTCGGTCCAGGGGTTCGGTCGTGGAAGGCCGCGACGGCGCTGCTGGTCGTGGTGCTGTTGCTGACGGCGGCGGCGGTGATCTGGTTGCCACGGATTCGGGTTCCTGCCGCCACCGCGGACCGGCACTCCTGGCAGCTGTTCGGCCGCCCGGCCGGGGCGGGGAACTGGGTCGCCGGGGACGGTTCCTACCCGGTCGCGCTGGCGGACGGCAGGGTCGCGTGGCTGTTCGGCGATTCGCTGGTCCGCCGGGCCGACGGGAGCGACGCGATGGTCCACAACTCGATCGTCGTCCAGGATCGCGCTGGCCGCCTTCGGACCGTCGCGGGAGGCGGTGCCGCCACGCCGGCCGACCTGATCGCCCCGGTGCAGCCCGGCACCTGGTTGTGGCCGACCGGTGGGTTTGTGGAGGGCGGGCGGCTGTTGGTGTTCGCCGAGGAGTTCGCCCAGCCACCCAGCCCGACGGCGGGGAGTGGCACCGGCGCCGGGTTCCAGTTCCAGGCGACCGGCCGCCGCTACCTGGTCGCCTTCCAGCTCCCCGGCCTGACCGGCGGCGCGCCCCGGGAGGTCTACCCGGGGCCGGTCGCCTGGGGGCACGCGGTGCTGGCGAACAAGGCCGACGGGTATGTGTATGTGTACGGCAACCTGGAGCGCGACGGCTGGACCAACCTCACCTACCTGGCGCGGTTCCCGCTCGGCCAGTCCGCCGGGTTCTGGCAGTTCTGGGACGGCAGCGGCTTCGGCCCCGACCCGCTCACCGCCGCGCCGCTGCTGGGGTCTGGCGGCACGGCGCTGGTCGCCAAGCTCGGCAGCGTGATCCCCGCGCCCGATCCCGGCCATGGCGCCCCTGCCGCCCCTGCCGCCCCTGCCACGGCTCCGGAGGCCCCGGCAGGGGGCGGCTTCGCCGCGTTCACCATCGACCCGTTCGGGACCACCATCGACCTGCGGGTCGCGCCGGCCCCGCAGGGACCGTGGAGTGCCAGCCAGGCCCTCTACACCGTCCCTGAGCAGCACCCGTACCTGCCTCGCGCCCATGTCGACCGGACTGGGACGATCCAGCTCGCGTATTCGGTGCCTGACAGCCGGCCCCGGTATCTGACCGCCCGATGGTGACCCGCGCGGGGCAGCGGCTCACCGCCGCCGCCACCGGCGCTGGCTCCGGCGGCGTGCTGGTGCTCGGCGCGGCGGTGCTGTGGGGATCGACCGGGACGGCGAGGGCGCTGGGACCGCCGGGGGCATCGCCGCTGTCGGTTGGCGCGGTGCGGATCCTGCTCGGGGCTGCCGCGCTGCTGGCGGTGGCCTGGGTGCGCGGCGGCCTCCGCCTCCAGCCGCGAGGGTGGCCGCTTGGGGCGGTGGCGGCGGGGGCGGGGGCGGTCGCCGCCTACCAGCTCGCGTTCTTCTCAGCGGTGGCGCGGACCGGGGTGGCGGTCGGCACGATCATCGCGATCGGCAGCGCGCCGCCCGCCGCAGGGCTGCTCGCCTGGCTGGTCCGGGGGGAGCGGCCGGGGCGGCGCTGGATGGCGGCGACCGCGCTGGCCGTCGCCGGGGGTGGGCTGCTCGCCGCCGCCGGCCAGGCGGTCCGGTTCCGGCCGGCCGGGGCGGCGCTGGCGCTCGCCGCCGGGGCTGCCTACGCGGTGTATGCCCTGGCGAGCAAGCAGCTCCTCAGCCTGGAGCGCCATGCGCCGGTGGCGGTGATGGCGGTGCTGTTCGCCGGCGGCGCGGTGCTGCTGCTGCCGGTGCTGGCACGGGAGCCGCTTGGCTGGGTCGCCCGTCCCCGCGGATTGCTGGTCGCCCTCCAGCTGGGCCTGGTCGCCACCGCGCTGGCCTACGCCCTGTTCGCCGAGGGGCTGGCGCGGCTGTCGGTGGCGACCGCGGCGACGCTGTCGCTGGCCGAGCCGCTGACCGCCGCGCTGCTCGGGGTGGTGGTGCTCGGCGAGCGCCTGACCCTGGCTGGCGTGGTCGGCGGGCTGCTGGTCCTGACCGGCCTGGCGGCCCTGGCCACGGCGGGACCGCAACCCCAATCGCGCGCCGGAACGGGAACGGGGACCGGAACGGGAGGGAGCTGGTCGGCCCATGGCCATGGAGGCTGACGTCGGGGTGGTCGGCGGCGGGGTCATCGGGATGTCGGTGGCGCGGGAGCTTGCCCGTGCGGGCGTCGACCGGGTGGTGGTGCTGGAGCGCGAGGCGGCGGTCGGGCAGGGGTCGTCGTCGCGCGCGAACGGCGGCGTGCGGGCGCAGTTCACCACCAAGGCGAACATCGAGTTCTCGCGCTACTCCATTGGAGAGCTGGAGGAACTGGAGCGGAGCAGCGGGCTGCTGGAGTTCCGGCAAACCGGCTACCTGCTGATGACCGGCACCGAGGCCGGCGAGCGTGCCCTGCGGGAGGCATGGGGGCTGCAACGCTCACTGGGCGTGGAGACCCGCTGGCTCACTCCCCCGGAGGTCTTGGAGTTGGCGCCGTTTGTGCGCCCGGAGGGGCTGCGGGCGGGGACCTTCCACCACCGCGACGGCTTCCTCGACCCGCACGGGGTCGTTTCGGCGCTGCGCCTGGAGGCGGGCAGGCTGGGCGTGCGCGTCATGACCGGTGCCGAGGTGGCCGCGATCCGCCGCCTGTCGAAGCCGGGTGCGGGCTTCGAGCTGGCGACGACGGCGAACGGGACCGGCCAGACGCTGCGGGCCCGCTGGGTCGTCAACGCCGCCGGACCCGCCGCCGCACAGGTCGCGGCGCTGGCCGGGGTGGAGCTGCCGGTCGCGCCAGTGCGGCGCAACCTCGCCTTTGCCCGCGAGCGGGAACCTGGGGAGCTGATCCCGATGTGCGTGGACCTCGACACCGGGGTGCTGGTGCGCCGCGAGCTGCGCGGCGGCTTCGTGCTCGCCTGGTCGGACCCTGACGACCCGCCGTCGTGGGAGACGACGGTGGACCCGCGCTTCCTGGAGGGGCTGGCGCAGCGGGTGGGTCACCGGTTCCCCTTCGCCGAGGACCTGCCGATCGATCAGCGGCAGTGCTGGGCGGGCCTGTACCCGGAGACCCCCGACCACCACGCGATCATCGGCGAGGAGGCCGAGGTCCCCGGGTTCGTCCAGTGCGCCGGGTTCGGCGGCCACGGGGTGATGCACTCCCCCGCCGCCGGCAGGGCGGTCGCTGAGCTGCTCACCCTTGGCCGCTGCGCCAGCTTCGACCTGCACCCGCTGCGCCCGTCCCGCTTCGCCGAAGGCGACCTGGTGGTCGAGACGGCGGTGCTGTAGCGGCGCCCCGGGCGGCGCGGGCCGCTCAGCTGACGATGCGGCCGGCGATACCGACCATCACCGGGCCGAGCAGCGGCAGCAGCACGTTCGACAGCGCGTAGGTGACGGTGTAGCCGATCAGCGGGGTGGAGTTTCCGGCCGCGCTCAGCACCGAGCTGATCGCCGGGGTGCTGCACTGCTGCCCGGCGATGCCGCCGAACAGCACCGGCGGGTCGAGCTTGAGCAGCCGCCGCCCGACGAACAGCGAGATGCTCGCGGGAACCAGGGTGATCAGGATGCCGGAGATCGGCAGGGAGATGCCGTACTTGCCGATCAGCGTCCACGCCTGCGAGCCGGTCGACAGGCCGGTCACCGCGATGAAGGTGGCCAGCCCGAGATCCTTGACGACCTGCGCCGCCGCTCCGGGGAACGCCCCGAAGGTGGGGTGCTTGGCGCGGGCCCAGCCGAAGATCAGGCCGGCGACCAGCGCGCCGCCGCCGGTGCCGAGCGTCAGCGGCACGCCCGCGATCTTGACCGACACCATGCCGATGAGCAGGCCGAGCGTCAGGCCGAGGCCGAGGTAGACGAAATCAGTCGCGTTGCCGCTCGCGGACGGGTAGCCGATCCGCGGCGTGACCCGGGCCACGTCGGCCGGGGCGCCGGTGACGGTCACCACGTCGCCTTGCTGCAGCGGGGTCTCGGCCAGGCTCGGCAGGGGGTTGTCCATGCGGCTGACGCCGCTGACGTAGACGCCGTGGCGGGCCTCCGGCGCCAGTGTCGCGCGCAGCTCGCCGAGCGAGTGGTTGTTCAGCGTCTTGTTGGTGACCACCACGTCGCGGGTCTGCAGGACCAGCCCGATCCCGTCGGCGTCCCGCTCCGGCCCGATCAGGTCGTCGGCGTCGACCACCGCGCTGCGCTGGCCGACCACCAGCACCGCGTCGTCCAGGGCGAGCCGCAGCTCGGGGCCCACCTTGAGGGTCTGCGCGCCGCGGCGGACCACCTCGACGGTGGCGTCGGAGGCGAGCCCCCGCTCGATCTCGCCGATGGTGCGGCCGGCACCGGCGGTGACGCTGTAGACCCGGCCGACCAGGGCGGGCAGCGCCTGCGACTGGCCCGCTTCGAGCTTGCCGCCGCCGTCGAGACGGTCCCACAGCCGCTTGGCCTCCTCGCGCAGGTTGACGCGCAGGATCATGGGCCCGAGCTGGCTGGTGAACAGCACGATCATGACCAGGCCGAAGAGGTAGCTGATGGTGTAGGTGGTGGCGACGTTGGCCTGCAGGGTCTGGACCTGGCTGGCGGGAAGCCCAAGCTTGGCGAGCGCGTCGGAGGCGGTGCCGACCACTGCGGACTCGGTGGCGGCACCCGCCAGCAGCCCGGCGGAGGTGCCGCGGTCGAGCTGCAGCACCCAGGTGATCCCCGAGACCAGGGCGAGGACGCTCACCACCTCGATGATCGACAGCACGCCGAAGCGGAGCCCCTTGCGGTTCAGGTTGGAGAAGAAGGCGGGGCCGCCGGTGTAGCCGAGGGCGTAGATGAACAGCGCGAAGGCGAAGGTCTTCAGGTCGTCGCTGATGCTGACGCCGAGCTGGCCGATCAGGATCGCCGCGATCAGCGTGCCGCAGACCCCGCCGAGCTTGATCGGCCCGAAGGGGATCTTGCCGATCAGGTACCCGATCGCGAGCGAGGCGAACAGCGCCAGCAGCGGTGTCTCGCTCAGCAGGTGCTTGAGCCAGTGCATCTGCCCTCTCCCTCTATGGCGGTGGTCAGCTTATGGCGGTGGTCAGCGTTTCTGGTCCTGCCAGGCCTGCTGGTATTCCTCGCCGATCTCAGCCAGCCACTGGCCGATCTGCTCGTAGGCCCGCATCGGGAGGTTGGCGAGCGAGACCCGCACCGACCAGTCCGGGCCGTCGAAGCCGCCGCCGTTGAGCAACACCACCGAGCCCTGCTCGGCGAGGCGGAAGACCATGTCGGTCGGCTCGTAGTTCGCGCGCATGTAGTCGGCGAAGTCCTTGCCCCAGTGGCGCTCCGCCCAGGCCAGCAGGTCCAGCTCCGCGTAGTAGCCGGCGCGCAGCGGGTCCTCCGGCAATGGCACGCCCATGCCCTTGGTGAGGGCGTGCAGCCGCCGCGCGATGATCGAACGGGTGGCCTGCTTGTAGGCGTCCTGCTCGTCGAGCAGGGCCGACAGCGCGAACAGGGTCATCTGCACCTGCTGCGGCAGCGACAGCCCGGCGGTGTGGTTGAGGGCGACCGAGCGGGAGTCGGCCACCATCCGGTCGACGAACCTGAGTTTGGCGGGGTCCAGGGTGATCGACTCGTAGCGCGTGGCCAGCGCCGTGCGGTCGGACTCGGGGAGGCGCGCCAGCTTCTCGTCGAAGATGTTGTCCTCGCTGACGGCGACCACGCCGAGGCGCCAGCCGGTGCAGCCGAAGTACTTGGAGAACGAGTAGACCCCGATGGTGTTGCGCGGGACCACCGACAGCAGCGAGCGGTAGCCGCTGACGAAGGTGCCGTAGACGTC
>DASWDC010000178.1:0-14003 GCA_036395655.1 Actinomycetota bacterium
GACAGGGCTCGGCGGCGGGCGCCGGGGCCGGGAGGCTGTGGAAGGCGCCGCGGAAGAACAGCAGCGGCGCCCGCTCGGCTGCCTCGCCGTCGTCGCCGTCGCCGTGGAGCCGGATGCCGGCCACCTCGCCGAGGACGATGCGGTGGTCGCCGCCGTCGAGCACGGCGTCCAGCCGGCATTCGATGGTCACCAGCGCCCCGCCGAGCAGGGGGCTGCCGGTCGAGCCGGCCGACCAGGGGACCCTCTCCCAGTGCTGGCGTTTGTGGTGGGCGCCCTTGCCGGCGAGCGTGCGTGCCAGGTGGTGCTGGCCGCTGGACAGCACGTTGATGGCGAACGCCTTGGTGTCGAGCACCCCGCGGAGCGTGTCGCTGTCGTTGTTCAGCCAGACCAGCAGCAGTGGTGGCGACAGCGACACCGAGGTCACCGAGTTCGCGGTCGAACCGAGCGGCTCGCCGGCGGGGGTCGCGGCGGTCACCACCGTGACACCGGTGGCGAACTGGCTCATGGCGGCGCGAAGGTCCATGGCGCTAGAGCATGCCGGGGCAAGGCGCGCTTTGTCAACTAAATTCATAGACTTAATGGGAATAGTCCACTCACCCCAGAGGGGGAAATCGAGGTGTCCATCACTGTCCGTGGCGGAACCCTCACTTACGATGTCTGACGCGATCCGGCCAGTCGGTGCATTGCTGCCCGCATAGAAGGGCTGACGTCAAACCGTCGATTCTGCGGCACGACCTGGCGCCTCGGATCGCATCGATGGCCGTCGACGCCTGCACATCCGTCAGCCCGTCGCGGCCGCAACCCTCAAGGAGGACCTGCATGAGAAGGTTGAGGTCCCGGCGGCTACGCTTCGCCGCCGTCAGCATCCTCGCCGGGGCGTGCCTGCTCGGCGCACTGTCCCCGGCGTTCGCGACGGAGGACCCCCCAGCGAACTCGACGGACTGGGGCACGGTCGTTCCCGACACTCCCGGGCCGCAGGCCGACGCGTGGATCGCGAGCGTCAAGGGGCTCGCTGGCCTGGTGAACACCACCCTGTTCGAGGCGCACGATCCGGCGACCCCGGATGCGCCGAAGACCAGGGGCGGCCTCGAGGACGGCATCAGCATCCCGTTCCTCGGCTACGTCAGCGCGCTTGGCACCGTCGCCCTCGCGAACAAGCTGCCGGCTGGCAGCGACGGCGCGCCGGACGTTCCCATGCCAGGCGCGGCATACGCCAAGGCCAGCGGCGGGGAGATCACCATCGGCCTGCCGTACGTCCCGAACCCGTTCCCAGGCGGCACGCAGCTGTCGCCGGTGGGCCTGTACGCCGACGGGATCCAGACCGAGGCGAAGGTGATGCCCGGCAAGCCGGTCGCGTTCAGCGGCAAGTTCGGGGACTTCAGCCTGTCGTCGTTCGGCTTCAACATCATCAGCCTCCCGCTGGAATGGCCGGTCAACTTCGGGGTCCGCATCCCGCAGGACCGGTGGCTGCCAGCGATCGCCGAGGTGATGACCAAGGAGGAGGTGACCACCAACTCCCTGGGGCAGCCGACCAAGGACAGCGACGGCAACTACGTCTTCGACCCGAAGGCGACCGCCGGCTACGTCAACGCTGGCCACGTCAGCGTCCTCGGAACGGATGTCGCTGACGCGACCGTCGGGCACGCCGCGGTGATGGGCGGCGCGCCACTGGCGCCACCGACGACGCTGCCGAAGCCTCCGGTGACCACGATGGCGCCGACCACGACCATGGCGCCAGTGACCACCATGACGCCAGTGACCACCATGGCGCCGACGACGACCGAGGCGCCGACGACCACCAGCGATGCCGGACCGGCAGCCGTCCGGTCACAGGACGCGAAGTCCACGAGGTAGATAAGCTACCCACTGCTGCACGCGGCCCGTCCCCGCGGGTGACCCTGACCGGCTGCCCACGGGGACGGCGTCGCGCGTTGTCCGAGTTATCCGATATGAGTCAGTGGAGTCCCCCGCCAGATCACGAGCCGATGAATCGAGGGTGTTGCCTGGTGCGCCGTTTCGCTGTCCTGATGTTGCTGCCGTTGCTGCTCGCCGCCGGATGCAGCGGTGGTGGCGGTGGTGGCGGTGGTGGCGGTGGTGGCACGCGCGAGCAGGCCGCGCTGCCCACCGTGTCGGGTCCGTTCGGCCAGAAGCCGTCCATTGTCATCCCCGCCGGAACGCCGAGCACGCAGCCGCGCGTGAGGACCGTTATCGATGGGACCGGCCCGGAGGTCGAGAAGGGGCAGGTCGTCGTCGCCGATGTGGGCATCAAGGTGTGGCAGGGCAACCGGGAGTACCTCAACTCCTATGACACCAAGCAGCCGACCACGATCGCGCTCGGCGGCCAGTACGTCTCCCCCACCTGGGACGCCGCCCTGCTGGGCAAGCGGGCCGGGAGCCGGGTGGTGCTGGTCAGCCCGGCCACCCAGGGATTCGGGCCCGGCGGTATGGCCCCGGCGAACGTGTCGCCCACCGACACGCTGATCGTCGTCTTCGACATCATCGGCAGCTACGACCCGAAGGCCGAGGTGCGTGGTCCCTCCGCCTCCGTGACGCGGGGCGGCGACGCGGCGCTGCCGGCGGTCGCGGGCAAGGCCGGGCAGGTCCCAGCGATCACTGTGCCGAAGGGCGTGCCGGCTCCCAGCAGGCTGGTCGACGAGACCCTGGTGCGGGGTCAGGGCCCGGTGGTGCAAAAGGGGCAGACGGTGGTGGTGCAGTACACCAGCGCGGTGTGGGAGCGCGGCAGCATCTTCGATTCGACCCTCCGGCGTCGCGGGCCCAACGGCTTCGTGCTCGATTCCACCAGCACGCTGCCGGGCTGGACGCAAGGGCTGGTCGGCAAGCGGGTCGGGAGCCGGGTCCTGCTGGTGGTCCCCAGGTCGATGGGGGCCGGGTTCCAGCACACCCTTGGCGGGGCGGTCGCACCGCCCAACTCCACGATGATCTACAGCATCGACATCATCGACGCCCGCTGAGCCTGCCCACTGACCCAAGCGGTTCTACCGATTTCGTCGTGCCGGCGGGCGCGTCGCCTCCGGCGCCGCTACCATGGCCCTGCGGTGCTTGCCTTGCCGGCGGCGGCCTCAGGTCGTGCCGGCGGGCTCGCCGACTGGGCCGGTGCGCCGCCTGGCGTCGCCGGCCCGGAGCGCCGCAACCCCGACCATGCGCGTCGAACCCACCCGGGTCGTGCCGTCCTGCGCGGCCCGGGTGTGGGCACCGGCTCGCGAGGACGACACGAGTTCCAGACCGACCAAAGGAAACATCACACTATGAACCGCAACCGGCTGGCCAACCTCTTCCGGGGCCGTGGCGAGTTCCAGACGCTGGTCATGATCCTCGCCGGCTGGGTCCTGGTCACCGCCGCGCTGGCGGCCGTGCTGGGCTTGCTGCACCGGATCGCGCCCTCGTAACCGGAGTCGTTCGAACCGCCCACGTCCTCGGTCCTCGGCCCCGCTGGGCAGCGGCTACGTCGTAGCCCGGCGGGGCCGAGGCATGTCCGAGTCGGCGGTCAGTGGGAGACCCAGGCGTCTGGGTGCTCGAGCAGCTCGTGGACGACCAGCGGCAGGTTGCCAGCGATCAGGTCGGCGACGGTGACCCGCTCCAGGACGATGCGGAGGCTCGACCGCACCGCGATCCAGACGTCGAGCAGATGCTTGGCGCTGCCGGCGTACTCGACCGCTTCGGGCCGCGCCCCGCGGACGTTGGCGAGCGGGCCGTCGACCACCCGGATGATCTCGGCCAGGGTGATCTGCTCGGCCGGGCGGGCAAGCCAGTAGCCGCCCTCGGCGCCGCGCTGGCTCTGGACGACGCCGCCGTGCTTGAGCTCAGAGAGGATGTTCTCCAGGAACTTCAGGGGGATTTTCTGGGCGTCGGCGATCCGCTCCCCCTTGATCGGCCCGTGACCGCCGGCGGCCAGTTCGGCCACCGCCCGCACGGCATAGTCCGCCTTCGCAGAGACTCGCATGCCGCTATTCTCCATGAGAATGCCCTGGCAGGGGAATCAGTAGTCGAAAAAGGAGACATATCACCATGGCACGGAACGTCGAGGCGGTCCTGTTCGACCTCGACGGCGTGCTGGTGGACTCCGAGCCGGTCTGGAGCATCGCCGAGCGTGAGATCACCGAATGGCTCGGCGGGACCTGGGGCCCGCAGGTCAAGGCGGCCCTGGTCGGCAACGCGCTGGACGAGGCGTCGCGGCTGCTCCTCGAATTCACCGGCGCCGACCGGCCGGTCAGTGAGGTCGCTGCGCGGCTCGGCAGCCGCATCGCCGAGCTGTTCGAGGCCGACGGCGGCCTGACGGTGCAGGCCGGCGCGGCCGAACTGCTCGCCGGACTGCGCGCCGAGGGGGTGCCGCTGGCGCTGGTGTCGTCCTCGTCGCGGCGCCTGGTCGAGGCCGCTCTTCGCCTGGTCGGCCGGGAACACTTCCAGGTCACCATCGCCGGCGACGAGGTGACCGAGCGCAAGCCCCTGCCCGCGCCCTATCTGAAGGCCGCCGCCCACCTCGGCGTCGACCCGGCTCGCTGTGTGGTGATCGAGGACTCACCCACCGGCGTGCGCGCCGGCGAGGCGGCCGGTTGCGTGGTGGTGGCGGTCCCCGACCATCAGCTGGTGACGATCCCGCCCGGCCCCCGGCGCCACGTGGTGGCATCGCTGGCGGCGGTCGAGCCCGCCTGGCTGCTGAGCCTCGCCGCCTGATGACGTAGGCGATATTCATGCAGATGACGGAGCGACCGGCGCCGTACGCTCTGGCATTCTCTAGTTAATTGATGGATGAGATATACATCTCACCGATGGGCAAGCTGTGGAAGGGAGTGCCTTCATGATTCGGGTGAAGCTCGGCGCTGTGCTGCTGCTGGCGGTCGCACTGGTGGCGGCCGGATGCGGCAGCACGAGCTCTGGGGGTGGCGGCGGTACGGCCAAGCTCACCCTAGTTGCGTACTCGACACCACGCGAGGCGTACCAGGCGCTCATCCCCGCGTTCCAGGCGACCACCGCCGGGAAGGGCGTCACCTTCAGCCAGTCCTACGGCGCCTCCGGCGACCAGAGCCGCGCGGTGCTCGCCGGGCTGCCCGCCGACGTGGCCGAGTTCTCGCTCGCGCCCGACATGACCAAGCTGGTCGACGCGAACCTGGTCGCCGCCGACTGGAACGCCGGCCCCGCCAAGGGCATGGTCACCGACTCGGTGGTCGTGCTGATGGTCCGCAAGGGCAACCCCAAGGGCATCCACACCTGGAACGACCTGGTCAAGCCCGGCGTCCAGGTGATCACCCCGAACCCGTTCAGCTCCGGGGGGGCCCGCTGGAACGTGATGGCCGCCTACGGCGCCCAGATCAAGCAGGGTAAGACCCCGGCGCAGGCCACCGACTACCTGCTGCAGCTGTTCAAGAACGTGCCGGTGCAGGACAAGTCGGCCCGTGAGGCCACCCAGACCTTCGTCGGCGGCAAGGGCGACGTGGAGATCGCCTACGAGAACGAGGCGATCGCCGCCAGGCAGGCCGGCCAGCCGGTCGACTATGTGGTCCCCGACCAGACGATCCTGATCGAGAACCCGATCGCGGTCACCACCAAGAGCAAGCACCAGACCCAGGCCAAGGCCTTCGTCGACTTCCTGGAAAGCGCCGCCGGCCAGCAGATCTTCGCCAAGAAGGGCTACCGGCCGGTCGACCCCGCCGCCGCCAGGGCCGCCGGGTTCCCCACCCCCCCGGGGCTGTTCACCATCGCCGACCTGGGCGGCTGGAAGGACGTGGCCAAGCAGTTCTTCGACAAGGACAGCGGCGTGATGGCCGGGATCGAGAAGCAGGTGGGAGTGTCGCTTGGCAGTTGACGCCGGCACCGCCGTCCCGCGGCCGGAAGGAGCGCGGGCCGATTCCATGGTGGCCGCGGGGCCCCCCGATGGATCAGGTCTTCGGGACAGCCTCCGGGTGGGCAGTGGGACGGCCCTGCTGCGCGGGGTCGTCACCACCTACCTCAGCCTGATCGTGCTGCTGCCGCTGGCCGCGGTGGTGTGGCGCTCCGCCGAGGGCGGCAGGGCGGCGTTCTGGCACGAGGCGACCGCCCCGCAGGCGCTGGCGGCGCTCAAGCTGACCTTCCTGTTGTCGCTCGGTGTGACCGCGATCAACCTGGTGGCCGGCACGCTGATCGCCTGGGTGCTGGTGCGCGACGAGTTCCCCGGCAAGCGCGTGGTCGACGCGCTCATCGACCTGCCGTTCGCGCTCCCCACGATCGTCGCCGGCGCGGTGCTGCTGGCGCTCTACGGCCAGCACAGCCCGGTCGGCCTCAACCTCGCCTACACCAGAGCGGGAGTGCTGCTGGCGCTGGCGTTCGAGACGCTGCCGTTCGTGGTGCGAGCGGTCCAACCGGTGCTGCTCACCATGGAGCCCGACATGGAGGAGGCCGCCCGCTGCCTCGGTGCCGGGCCGCTGGTGACCTTCCGGCGGATCGTGCTGCCGACCATCGCCCCGGCGATGCTGGCCGGCGCCGCGCTCGGCTTCGCCCGGGCGGTCGGCGAGTTCGGCTCGGTGGTGCTGATCTCCGGCAATCTCCCCTACAAGACCGAGATGGCCGCGGTGCACGTGTTCACGCTGGTGGAATCCGACGACCCGGCCGGCGCCGCCGCCGTCTCCGTCGTGCTGCTGGCGCTGTCGCTGGTGGTGCTGGCGGCGATCAGCCTGCTGCAGCGGAAGGGGACCCGCCATGCTGACTGACGCGACCGCCACGGCCCCGACCGCACCCAGGGCCACGGGGAGCCGGCGCGGCAGCAGGGTCGCGCTGCGGACGGCGGCGCTCGGCTACCTCGCGCTGGTGCTGGTCGCGCCGGTCGGCGCGATCGTGTGGCGCACCTTCGCGCACGGGCTGGCGCCGGTGTGGCGCTCGGTCACCACCCCCGACGCGCTCCACGCCTTCTGGCTCACCGTGCTGGTCGCTGGGATCGCGGTGCCGCTCAACACCGTGTTCGGGATCGCCTGCGCGGTGGTGCTGGTACGCCACCGTTTCCCCGGCAAGGCCCTGCTCAACGCCGTCATCGACCTGCCGTTCGCGATCTCGCCGGTGGTGATCGGCCTCGCACTGGTGCTGGTCTACGGCCAGGACGGCTGGTTCGGTAACTGGCTGGTCACCCATGGCGTGCAGGTGATCTTCGCGGTGCCGGGGATGCTGGTCGCGACCGTGTTCGTGTCGTTGCCCTACGTCGTCCGCGAGGTCACCCCGGTGCTGCGCGAGGTCGGCACCGAGCAGGAGGAGGCCGCCTGGACGCTCGGCGCGCGGCCCCTGCGGGCGTTCCTGCGGGTCACCCTGCCGGCGATCCGCTGGGGTGTCGCCTACGGGGTGGTGCTCACCACCGCCCGCGCGATCGGCGAGTTCGGCGCCGTCTCGATCGTGTCTGGCCGCCTCGCCGGCCAGACCGAGACTCTCACCCTGCTGGTCGAGGACCGCTTCGAACAGTTCGACCTGGCAGGCGCCTACGCGGCCTCGCTGCTGCTGGCCGCGCTCGCCCTCCTCACTCTCCTGGCGATGACCCGACTGCGGAAAAAGGACGGTCCCTGATGTCGATCGAGGCCCGCAACCTGACCAAGCGCTTCGGGACCTTCACCGCGCTGGACGACGTCAGCGTGCTGATCCCGAGCGGTTCGCTGACCGCCCTGCTGGGCCCGAGCGGCAGCGGCAAATCGACGCTGCTGCGGGTGGTCGCCGGGCTGGAGCAGCCCGATTCCGGCGCGGTGCTGATCGACGGCGCCGACGCGGCCTCGGTCCCGGTGCAGCGCCGCGAGGTCGGCTTCGTCTTCCAGCACTACGCCGCCTTCAAGCACATGACCGTGCGCGAGAACGTCGCCTTCGGCCTGAAGCTGCGCCGCCGCCCGAAGGCGGAGGTCCGCGCCCGGGTCGACCAGCTGCTGGAGCTGGTGCAGATCGAGGGGTTCGCCGGCCGCTACCCGGCACAGCTGTCCGGCGGGCAGCGCCAGCGCATGGCGCTCGCCCGGGCGCTGGCGGTGGAGCCGCGGGTGCTGCTGCTGGACGAGCCGTTCGGGGCGCTGGACGCGCGCGTGCGCAAGGAGCTGCGCGCCTGGCTGCGGCGCCTCCACGACGAGGTGCACGTCACCACCGTGCTGGTCACCCACGATCAGGAGGAGGCGATGGAGGTCGCCGACCGGATCGTGGTGATGAACCACGGCCGCATCGAGCAGATCGGCGACCCGCGCTCGCTCTACGAGCAGCCCGCCAACGACTTCGTGATGAGCTTCGTCGGCCCGGTCACCCGCCTCGGCGGGGACCTCTTGCGGCCCCACGACGTGGCGCTGCTGCCGGCGCCAGCCGAGGGCGCGCGGGAGGCGATGATCGAACGGCTGGTCCACCTCGGCTTCGAGGTCCGCGCCGAGGTGATGCTCGCCGACGGTCAGCGCCTGCTGGTGCAGCTCTCCCGCGAGGAGGCCGAGCTGCTCGACCTGGCGCACGGCCAGATCGTCTACGTCCGCCCCACCCGCGGCCGCGCCCTCGCCAGCGCCGCCCCGGCCGCCGGGCCGACCGGCTGGCCCTCGGGTAGGGGTAGCCCGAAGGCGGGTGTCCGGCCAGCGTGATGGACGGCGGCTAGCGTGGTTCCTATCGTCGAGGCGTGACTGAAAGCTGCCTGCGATAGGACGATGGACCATGACCACCCCGGCATCGGTACCAACCGCTCCCGCCCCGGCACCATCGCCGCGTCCCCGCCCCGGCGGGTCGGCGCTGCGCCGTATGGTGCTGGCCGTCGCGATCGTCGTCATGGTCGTGCTGTTCGCGTTCGGCGCCTGGACCGCCGTGGGTTTTGCCACGCTGCGCAGCGCCGAGCGGCACCAGAGCTTCGCGTTCACGGGTTCACGGCTGGTCGTCGGCACCAGCAATGGCTCCATCCACGTCACCGCGGGTCAAGCCGGCAGGGTCGAGGTGGACACCCACCTCCGCTACAGCCAACTCAACCCCCCGCACCCGACTGTTCGGGCCGACGGCGGCCAGCTCACCCTCAAGGATGGCTGCCCGAATGGGGTGGTCATCTTTTGCGATGTCAGCTTCGACCTGCGCGTGCCCGCTGCGCTCGCGCTCCAGCTCACCACCAGCAACGGAGCCGTCGCCGTCAGTGGCGTCACCGGCGCCCTGGACGTGCACACCTCCAATGGCAGCATCACCGCCGACGGGGCCACCGGCCAGCTCAGCCTGCGGACCAGCAACGGTGCGATCAGGGCGCGGGACCTTCACACCGCGGTCGTCGATGCCACCACCAGCAACGGCTCGGTCACGGTCTCGTTCCTGACCACTCCCACCCATGTGGCCGTCAACACCAGCAACGGCGCGGTGCGGGTCACGGTCCCCGGTGGCAGCGGCCCTTACAGAGTCGACGTCACCACCGACAACGGCAGCCGAACCGTGGACGTTCCCACCGATCCGAACGCGACCCGGACCATCAGCGTCCGCACCAGTAACGGCTCGGTGCACGTTCTGCCTGCAGCCTCCTAACGAGGTGCGGCGAATGTTCCATTCCGGGACGAACCACCCAACCGATCTTTATGTGCGCTTGCGCTGGGGCGGCGTATCCTTGAGAGCACGAAGGGGAGTATCCCGACTCGGCCGCACCGTCATCACGGCATGCCAGGCGGCATCTGCCCGGTGCGTCGGCCCTGCGTCCCGCGGGGCGGGAAAGACCTTCGGCTGTTGCCCTGCAACACCGAAGGAGTGTGCACATGAGCCGGACCCATCCCGCGGCGATCAGGATCGCCGGATTCAAAATCGTGGTCAGCTGGACGCTGTCCATCGTGGTTGCGCTGATCGCCTGGTCGCTGGCCACCCAGCTGCTCCCCGCCGACTTCCCCGGCCGTGGCCAGAACGCCTACTGGGCCGCCGCCGCGGTGACCACGGCGCTGTTCCTCGCCTCCCTGCTCGCCCACGAGCTGGCCCATGCGGTGCTGGCCCGCCAAGTCGCCGGCGTCGAGGTCGAGGACATCACCTTCTGGCTGTTCGGGGGGATGTCGCGGATGCGTGGCGAGCTGCCCACTCCCTGGACGCAGCTGCTGGTCACCGCCGCCGGCCCGGCCGCCAGCCTGCTGCTCGGCGGCGCCTTCTGGCTGGCGGCTGTGGTGCTGGCCGCGGTCGGCGCCGGCGGCCTGCCGGCCGGCGCGGCGCTGTGGCTCGCTCTGATGAACCTGGCGCTGGCCGTGTTCAACCTGATCCCGGGCGCGCCGCTGGACGGCGGCCGGATGCTGCACGCGCTGCTGTGGCGCTTCCAGGGCAGCCGTGCCCGCGGTGCCCTGACCGCCGCCCGCGTCGGCCAGGGCACCGGGATGGTGCTGGTCGGCCTCGGCCTGGTCGAGCTGCTGGTCATCCCCGGCAACGCCACTGGCGGGCTGTGGAGCGCGCTGATCGGCTGGTTCATCATCGGCGCCGCCCGCAACGAGGCGCGGGTCGCCACCGCGCGGCTGCGGCTCGGCGAGCGGCGCGTGCGCGAGATCATGACCCCCGACCCGGCGGTCGGGCCTGGCTGGTACACCGTTGACGCGTTCCTCGACACGTTCGCGTCGCGGCACCGCCAGGCGGCCTTCCCCGTGCGAGACTTCGACGGCCGGCTGGTGGGCGTGGTCCCGATGACGCTGCTCGGCGAGGTGCCGCCGGAACGGCGCGGCCTGCTGCGGGTCCGCGACCTCGCCATCCCGCTGTCGTCGCTGGTGGTCGCCCACCCAGACGACCTGGCGGTCGAGCTGGCGCTGCGCCTGGCTGGTGCCAGGCAGCGAAGCGCGCTGGTGGTGGAAGGCGAGCGGGTGGCCGGCCTGGTCTCCCCGTCCAACCTCGCGGATCCGCCGCGCCGGGCCGCTGGCCTGGCGGCGGGGGGCGCCGGGGCGGGGGGCGCCGGAGCCGGTGCCACGCCAGCGCCGCTGCCGACCTCGGCCGAGCCGCGGTCGGAGCCCCAGTGAGCCCGGCGCTGAAGGGCCTGGCGCGTGGCGCGCGGCGGGCCGGGATCCTGATCGCCGGGCTGGCGCTGGTCGCGGGCGGCACGGTCCTGCTGGTGTTGCCCGGCCCTGGGATCGCCTTGATCCTTGCCGGACTCGCCGTGCTGGCCACCGAGTTTCACTGGGCCCGCCGGCTGCTCGCCTGGGCTCGCGAGCGTGCCCGCCAGGTCGCCGACCGGGCGCGGCAGCGCACCAGAACCAGAACCAGAACCAGAACCAGAACCAGGAGCGGGAGCGGGAGCGGCTCCGGCCGGCCGGGCTAGCCGCCGGGCCCGTTCCCGTTCCGGTCGGCTGGCCCGCGGGCGGCGTGCCAGGCGGCCAGGGCGGCGGCGACGGCGATCGCGGTGACCGCCGCGAGCAGGCCGAGGGCGAGCCGGGCGACCGCGCCGACCAGGGGCAGCTCGGCGGTGACCAGGACCAGCGCGCCCAGCGCGGCGGCCAGCGCGGTGGTGGCCCCGAGGAGGGCGAGCCGGGCGGCCAGCACCGGCGTCTCGTCGCGGACCAGCGGGTTTGCTTCCCGGGACCAGTTGGCCAGCTCGGCGAGCAGCAGGTAGTCGGCGGCGAACAGCGGCGCCCGGCCGTCGAACGGACCGCCTCCCTGCCGGTGGTAGAGGGAGAGGCCGTACTCAGCGACCAGCACCGCGACCGCGACCGGTGCCACGCCAGTGAACCGCCACGCCGCCACGGCCGCCAGCGCCACCCCAGCCGCGCCAAGTCCCAGCAGCGGCCCGGCCGCCACCCGGGCCCCAACCAGCGGGACCAGGGCGAGCGCCAGCGCCAGCGCCACCGCGCCGCCCCCAGCGGCGAGGCGGACGCGGGCCCGCTGCGGTGGCCGCTGCGGTGGCCGCTGCGGTGGCCGGTCCATCCAAGCGGTGGGCGAGGCGCTCATGGCGAGGCGCTCACGGCGATGGCACCGAGCGGGCGGAGCTGCGGCGCCGGGACAGCTCAAGCTCGTAGACGACCTGCTCGGCGGGGACGCCGGGAGGCCAGTCGACCACCGGGACGCCGAGTTGCTGGTAGCGGTGGCGCAGCGCGGCGCGTTCCAGCGCCCACAGGCGTCGCGCCAGCTCGTCAAGGACCGGACCGGCGCCGCTGCGCCGGCCGAGGGCGAGGCGGCGGCGGGCATGGCCGCGTCCCGGAGCGGCCGGACGATCGCCGTCACGGGGGACGAGCGGCGAGACGTCGATGACGGCGAGGTCGTAGCCGCGGGCGAGCACGTCGAACAGGGCGGCGGTGGCACGCTCATCGAGCAGCGGGGTGAGCGCGAGGATCAGCGCTTTGGGCGGCAGGGTGCGGGGCGGGAGCTGGTGGATGTTACGCCAGCCGACGGTGGCGAAGATCTGCGTCTCCATCAGGGTGTCGAGCAGGCGGTACAGTGCGGCCTGGCCACTTCCCGGCTGCAGCCAGCGGACCACGCCACCGAAGCCGACCAGCCCGACCCGGTCGCGGCGGGCGAGGTAGGCGCTGGCGAGGGAGGCGGCGGCCCCGACCGCACGGTCCAGCGTCCCCCGCTGGAGGCCCGGTGGCCCGGTGGCCGCCGGACCCGTGCCCACGCCCGAGGCGGGCACGTCGGCGAAGGTGTCCAGGAACAGCACCACGTCGGTGTTGCGCTCGGGATGGCGCTGGTTGACCCAGGGGTCGCCGCGGCGGGCGGTGGCGCGCCAGTTGATAGAGCGGGCCCGGTCGCCGGGCTGGAATGGCCGCACGTCGGCGAACTCGATACCGTCGCCGCGCTGCCGCGCGACCTGGTTGCCGGTGAACACCTGCGTCTCGAAGGGGTGCACCAGCATCCGCAGGGTCTCGGGCTGCGGGAAGACGACCAGCGGGAGGCTGGTACGCACCGGCCACTCCCAGCGCAGCAGCCGCAGCGGGTCGTGGGCGCGCAGCAGCACGGTCCCCAGCTGGTAGGCGCCCCAGTGGTCACAGCGCAGCCGCAGCGCCACAGTCCGGATCTCGCCGCGGCCCAGCCGCAGCGCCCGGGCGGGCAGCTCCACGGCGGCATTGGCAAGGGCGAGACCGTCGGGGACCACCAGCAGCGCCTCCAGCCGTGACACGGGCGCGGCGGCCACCAGGGTCAGGGTGACGATGACTTCGTCGCCCTCAACGGCCCGGTCGGTGTCGGCCTCGGCGGTGACCGCGATCTCGGGCGTGCGGGCTGCCACCTGCCCGATGATCACCAGCAGCGCGAACGGCGCCGCGACCGCGACCAGTTCGGGCTGCCCGGCGGTGAGCCCGGCGAGCAGCAGCAGCGCCGCCAGCCCGACGTAGCCGCCAAGCTTGGCCGTCGGCTGCCTCATCACGGTCGCGCCCTCACCCTCACCCTCACCGCAGCGCCGGGTCGCCCGGCTCGGGCATGCCGAATACTCCCCTCCCCGAAGGGGGTCCCCCTGTTTCAAATCTATCCGAACTGGCGCGGGGGCTGCCGGGGGTATCCACAGGGTCGGGGAGCGCCGGCGGGGTCGGCACCTGGTCGAGCAGCTCGGTCACCACGTCCTCAGTGCGGACCCGGCGGACCCACAGCTCGGGGCGCAGAATCAGGCGGTGCGCCAGGGCGGGCACCGCGACCGCCTTGACGTCCTCGGGGGTGACGAAGTCGCGTCCGGCGACGGCGGCGTTGGCGCGGGCGGCCTTGAGGAGGGCGAGGGTGCCACGCGGGCTGGCGCCGACCTGCACCCGCGGGCTGGCCCGGGTCGCGCCGACCAGCTCGATCAGGTAGCGTCCGACGCTCTCGCCGACGTGGACCCGCTCGATGGCCCGCTGGGCGGCGAGCAGGTCGGCGGGAGTGGCGACCGGGTCGAGGCGGAGCTCGTCGCTGCCCCGCTCCAGCCGCCGGGTGACCATGGCCCATTCGGCCTCCGGCGACGGGTAGCCGACGGCCAGGCGCAGCAGGAAGCGGTCGAGCTGCGCCTCCGGGAGCGGGTAGGTCCCTTCGTACTCGACCGGGTTCTGAGTCGCGAGCACGAGGAACGGCCGCTCGAGCGGGTGCGTTGTCCCTTCGATTGTCACCTGCTGCTCCTGCATCCCCTCGAGCAGCGCAGCCTG
>DASWDC010000179.1:0-3377 GCA_036395655.1 Actinomycetota bacterium
TCGGCCCGGAGCGGATCAAGCGGCTGGTCCCCTTCATGGACGTCTCCGAGCAGGCCCGCTACCCGATCCTCGGCGCCCTGTACCACCCGCCCGGGGGCACGATCCGCCACGACGCGGTCAACTGGGGCTACGCCCGCGCCGACGATCACCACGTCGTAGCTGGGGGCGAGCTCGTGCTGATGGAAGCTGCGCGGCCAGTCGGCATGCGACAGCCCGCGCCGGATGAGCTGGAGGGCGGAGTAGCGCGCGGGCTTCCGCTGCGATTTCGGCTGGCCGTTGCGACCGTTCATGGTGTCTCGGAACATATCGCGAGAAGGAAACGCTGTCCACTGGCAGTAAACAAGAATTTCATCATGCCGTGAGGTCTCCTAACCGAAGCCGAACGGGTCCACGCCGGGGGTTGGCTGGCGGCCGCCGGGAGCGGGCGCGCCGAGGCGGCGGCTCAGCTCGGTGGCGCGCGGCAGCAGCAGATCCAGGGCGCGGCGCATGCCGATGCGGTCGAAGCGGTCAGCCGGTCCCTCGATCGCCAGGGCGGCGATCACGGCGCCGGTCGGTCCCTGGACGGGCGCGGCGATCACATTGACGCCCGGCTGCGCCTCGCCCTCGGTGATGGAGAAGCCGCGGCGCCGGATGTCGGTGAGCTGGATGCGCAGCACCGCCGGGTCGCCGATGGTGCGCGGGGTCAGTCTGGGCCGCTCGGCGGCGAGCACCCGCTCCAGCGTCTCAGTGAGCGCGTGGGCGAGCAGCACCTTGCCGTCGGCGGTGGCATACAGCGGCCGGGTCGCGGCGGGCAGCAGCAGCCGTGGCGCCACGCGCCGGCTCGGCACCACGTCCACCACCACCGCCATCCCCGGGCCGTGCGTCGCGCCGTGGCTGGGCACGTCCAGCAGGACGGTCTCGCCGGTGCCCTCCTCGAGCAGGTACAGGGTGCGCCGCGCGGCCTGGCGCAGCTCCCGCTCGTCGGCGCCGGAGGGGCTGGCGGGCACCGAGGCGGCCAGGCGGGCCGCTCCCGGCCCGACCGCGTAGCGGCCGCTGACGGGGTCGCGCACCACCAGGTCGGCGGCGACCAGCGAGGCGAGCAGGCGCGAGACGGTGCTCGGGTCGACGCCGAGCCGCTCGGACGCCTCCACCACGCCGAGGCCGCCCTCGGCGCCGGCCAGCATCCACAGCAGGGTGAGGCCGCGGTCGACCGACTGGACCGTGCGGCTGGCGGGACGCCCCGTCCGTGGCAACCGCCCCTTGCCTCCTAACCGTCCCGTGGGCTAGTCTTTGCGTGGTTCCCAATTGGTATTGCGTCTTTGGCAATATAACACGGGAGGTTGGGCAATTGCTCACCGAGCAACCCGACTCGAGCACCAAGGCCGCGGGCCCGGAAGCCGACGCCGCCGCCCAGATCAGCGTCGAGGACTTCAAGCGCGCCGCCGGTTCGTTCACCACCGGCGTCACCGTGGTCACCACCCGTGACCCCGACGGGGAGCTGCGCGGCTTCACCGCCAACTCGTTCACCTCGGTGTCGCTCGACCCCCCGCTGGTGCTGGTCTGCCTGCACCGGCGCGCCCCGAGCCTGGGTGCCTTCCAGGCCGGCTGCGGCTTCGCCGTCAACGTCCTCGCCGACGACCAGGAGTGGATGTCACAGCGCTTCGGGCGCCGCTCCGACAACAAGTTCGAGGGCGTCCCCCATCAGATGGGCGCCGCCGGGGCGCCGGTGATCAACGGCTGCATCGCCCATATTGAGTGCACCCTGGAGACTAGCTATGACGGAGGGGATCATGTCATCCTCCTCGGCCGGGTGCGCAATGTGGCGACAAACGACGGATCGCCGCTGATCTTCCACCGAAGCCGGTACCTGCGCGCCCTGTAGGAGCCAGCGAGGAGGAGCCCCCTTTGCCCCAGCACAGCACCACCCGCTCGCCACCACCGCGATAGCCCCCGCACAACCCTCGTCCCCCCCATCCTCATCTCTCATGCGAGCGGGAGAAGACCCTATGGACCAGTCTTTCTCGCGCGGGGCCGGTGCGCCAGGAGCCGTCGTCGCGGTCGACGACCGTCAGCTCCTGAAGCTCATGCACTGGTACGACGGCTTTGTCGTCTGCCTCGCCAACCCCGGCTTCCTGATCGCCAGCCTCGGCGCCTCCATCGGGACCTTGGGCGCCCTCGGCGCGTTCGTGCTATGGACCGTCTCGATGCTGATCGCGGTCGCCTCGAACAAGATCTACACCGAGCCGGCCACCATGTTCCCCGACCGGGCCGGCGGCATCGCCGTCTACGCGCACGAGGGCTGGCGCCGCCACTTCACCTTTGTCGGGCCGATGGCTGCGGTGGGCTACTGGGCCGCCTGGTCGGTGGTGCTCGCGATCTTCGGGATCACCATCGGGTCCCTGATCCAGGCGCAGTGGTTCCCGAACGCGCTGTGGACGGTGCACCTCGGCCTCGGAGGCCACGGCGTGGCGCTGACGCTCCCGCGGATCATCGCCGTGATCGCGATCTTCGCCGTGTGGGCCTTCAACGCCTCTGGGGTGCGGCCGGCGGTCTGGGTCGGCTATGTGACCGGCGCGCTGCTGATGATCCCGCTGGCGGTGTTCATCGTCCTTCCCTACCTCACTGGCGACTTCCACCGGAGCAACCTCACCTGGCTGGTCTCCAGCGGCGGTTCGCTGTGGAACAGCTGGCGTCTCGCGCTGGTGTGGCTCTATCTGATGGGCTGGTCGGCGTACGGGGTCGAGGGGGCGGCGACGTTCGCGCCCGAGTACAAGGACACCACTCGTGACACCGCGCTCGCCCTGCGGCGCTCGGCGGCCTTCTCCCTGATCGTCTACGCGTTCCTGCCGATCGGGGTCGGCGGCGTGCTTCCCGCCGACCAGATCGCCAAGGGCGCCCTCGACTACTCCTTCTACGTCGTCGAGATGGACAAGCTCATCGGCGCCGGCGCGAACTTCGTGCTGCCGCTGCTGATCGCGTCGTTCATCCTGGCGATGAACACCGCCACGATGGACGGCTCCCGCGCCCTCTACGGCATCTCCAAGTCGGGCATGACCATCAAGTGGCTGTCACACCTCAACCGCTTCCACGTGCCATCCCGTGCGATGACCGTGGACATGGTGTTCAACATCGCGGTCGTGCTGCTGCTCAACTCGACCATCGCGATCCTGGCCGCGAGCAACCTCGGCTACATCCTCTGCCACGTGTTCGCGCTCTCGGCGGTGCTGCTGCTGCGCCGCGACCGGCCGGAGTGGCCACGGCCGCTGCCGCTGTCGCGGTTCTGGCTCTGGGTCGCGGGTGTCCTGGCGCTGGCCAACCTGCTGTTCGTGGTGGTGGGGGCGCCCTCCTTCAAGCTCACCGGCTACGGCTCCTACAAGGAGCTGCTGATCGGCATCGGC
>DASWDC010000180.1:0-3335 GCA_036395655.1 Actinomycetota bacterium
AGCCAGCCGGCCAGGATGCCGACCAGCAGGATCAGCACCGCCCAGCCGAACAGGTACAGCGCGGATGGGACCCCGGCGCGGGCGTGCCGCCAGCGCTGCGCCAGCGCCACCCCGCGCGGGCCCGGCGGTCGCTCCAGCGGCCCGTCCGGCTGTGGTGTGGTCAACATCGGGACCTCCGGCGGTCAGTCCAGTCAGTCCAGTCTGGTTCTGGGACTGGTCCCGGGTGGCGAACCGCCCGGGTGGTCGAGCCCGGTATCCCTCCACAGGAGGCGAGCAAACCTTTGGCGCCTGCGGGAACCCCGGGACGCCTGCTACGGTTTGGCGTTCATCGTCGTGCCTATCCTGATACCCATGACTGCCTGGCTGCTCTCCGCGATCGACTGGGACCTCGGGCCCGCGACCAGCCTCGTGCTGCTCGGCGGCGGGCTCGGGCTCACGCTGTTCGCGGGCGGTGCGCTGGCCGCCACGCACCCCTGGCGCGGCCCCCGGCCGAACGAGGAGATCGCCGCGGAGATCGCGCACTCGCCCGCGCCGCCGCTGGTGCGGCTGCGGTCCTTCCTGCGCGCCCGCGTCGACCCGAAGGAGGCGACCGGGCTCGCCCTCACCGTGGCGCTGGTGTGCATCTGGCTGGCGGCGATCTGGTTCGGCGCGCTCGCCGACATGGTCGCCTCCCACACCGGGCTGGCCCGCTGGGACGCCGCCGCGGCCAACTGGGGTGCCGCGCACGCCACCCATACCTCCACCGACGTGCTGATCGGCCTCACCGACCTCGGCAGCACCCTGGTGGTGATCGCCGTGGCGCTGCTCGGCGGCCTCTACGAGCGGCTCCGCTGGGGCCGCTGGAACGCGCTGATCTTCATGATCGTGGTCGTCTGGGGCCAGAACCTGATCGCCAACGGCGTCAAGCTGCTGGTCCACCGCCAGCGGCCCGCCGTGCCGCACCTGATCCACGCGACCGGCTGGTCGTTCCCGTCCGGGCACGCCGCCGCCTCGGCCGCGACCTACGCCGCTCTCGCGCTGCTGCTCGGGCGCGGCCGGAGCTGGCCGGTCAAGGCCTGGCTCGGCACCGCCGCCGCCGCGGTCGCGGTGGCGGTCGCCAGCTCCCGGGTGCTGCTCGGGGTCCACTGGCTCACCGACGTGTTCGCCGGCTCGGCGCTCGGCTTCGGCTGGTTCGCGGTCTGCTCGATCGCCTTCGGCGGCGGCATCCTCCGCTTCGGCGCCACCGCGGAGCGCGCCGCCGCCCAGGCCGAGGCCGAGGCCGCGCCGCCAGCTCCCGGCGGAGACCGCCCCGGGCCGTGACTGACGCAATTCCGGCAGCGTGATTCGGGTAGCCTTCTCTCCATGACCATCACAGCGCTCACCTCCGCCGAGATCTCGCTGCCGGCCCGGCCGGACGCCAGCGAGGTCCGTGAACGCATCGCGGTGCTCGCGGTGCACGTCGACCTGGTCGGCCTGACCGACAACCACGCCGGCATGCCGCGCATGTCGCCGCTCGCCGCCGTCGCCCTCGCCCGGGAGCAGGGGGTGGCCACGGTGGTGCACGTCTCCTGCCGCGACCGCAACCGGCTGGCGCTGCGCTCCGAGGTGATCGGCGCCGCCGCGCTCGGGTCCGAGGGCATCCTCTGCCTCTACGGCGACCCGGTGCCGGGCGTCCCCCGGGTCAAGGACTACACCACCACCAAGCTGCTGTCGGAGGCCCGGTCCTGGGTGGAGCCCTACAACCTGGCGCTCGGCTGCGTGGCCGACCCGTTCGCGGTCGACGTCGAGGGCGAACTGGCCCTGCTCGGCCGCAAGGTCGCCGCCGACGCCGACTTCCTGCAGACCCAGATGGTGTTCGAGCCCGACCGCCTGGTGGCCTTCCTGGAGCAGGCGCGAGAGGGCGGCAAGCTCGACGGCTGCCGCGTCTACGCCAGCGTCCCGGTGGTCCGCACCGCCCGCATGGCCGACGTGCTGAACCGCGCCCTCCCCTTCGACCTGCCCGACCGCGCCTACCGCCAGATCGCCGCCGGCGGCGGCCTCGACCTGGCCACCGAGACCGCCCTCACCCTCGCCCGGCAGCCGCTGGTCGACGGCCTCCACGTCATGGCATGGGGCAGGGAGGCCGACGCCGGCCAGGTCGCCGCCGCGTTCCGCCGCGCACGCGGCGCTCCAGCCGAACGCCTCCCGGGTACGACGAACGGCGCGTGAAGACCGCACCTTCAAGATCAGCCCAGATTGAGCGCCGGCCGCGGCGCCAGGCCGCCGTCGCCACGGCGGCCACCGCCCTCGTGCTGGTCGCGGTCGGCGTGCTCGGCACCTTCGGCCACCGTGGCTGGGGTCAGGTGCCCTTCAGCGTGCCCAGCATCCCGTGGTATTTCAGCTGGCCCTACTACGTCTTCCCGGTGCCCGGCTTCGACGCCCGCTGGGGGTTCGCCGCGCTGCTGGCCGCCTGCGCCGCCGCCGCCACGGTCCTGGCGCTCGCCCGCGCCCCGGCCCTCCTCCCGATCCTGCGCCGCCGCGTGCCCCGGCTGCCGCGCCCGGTCTGGCTCGCCATGGCGCTGCTGCTCGCCTTCGTGCTCGACCTGGCGGTGGCCGCGATCCGCGGCGGGCCGGCGGCCTGGGCCGAGCCGATTTCCCATCCCGGCGAGTACGCGCCCGCCGCCGGCCTGGTCGGGCCGATCCCGGACTTCCTCCGCCACTTCGCCGAGCGGGCGCCGCTGATCGGCGGGTTCGTCGCTCAGCACCCGCCGGGTGCGGTGATCTTCTACTCGCTGGTCGCGCGGGTCTGCTCCGGGCTCGCCGCCTGCGCGCTCGCCACGGTGGCCTGCGCCTGCCTCGGCCTGCTGGTCACCGCCGCCCTGGCGCGCGACGAACTCCACGGCCGTGACGACGACGGGGACGGGGAGGGGCCGGGGGGTTCGGGGGGCATGGTCCCGCCGCCGGAGGGCCCGCGAGCGGATTCCATGGTTGCCGCGGGGCCCCCCGATGCGACAGCCCTGGCGGTCGCGTTCTGGGTGCTGTGCCCGGCGGTGATCCTCTACTCGGCGACCTCGGCCGACGCGATGTGGGCGCCGCTGCTGGCCGGCGCCGCGCTCGCGTCCCACCGCGGCCTCCTCCGGCGCTCGCTCCGCTGGACGCTCGCGGGCGGCGCGCTGCTGTGGCTCGCCTCGATGGCCACCTACGCGGCCGTGCTGGTGGTCCCGTTCCTGCTGGTCCGGGCCCTCGCCGTCGCCCGCTCCGAGGGCAACCAGCATCAGCATCAGGATCAGGTGGAGGCCGAGCGGGGGGAGGCCGGCGACGGGGTTCGGGGTGGCTGGCTATGGGCCTGGCCATGGGCGGCGCGCTGGGCGGCGCTG
>DASWDC010000181.1:0-5385 GCA_036395655.1 Actinomycetota bacterium
CGGCTTGCCGAGGAATGCGATACTGCGAGTGAGCCAACGGAGGTTCTCTCCCTGGGAGGTGGGGCGTGCTCAGGGCAACGCTGCTGAAGGCCGCCGGGTCGACGACCCTGCGGCGGCAGATGACCAGCAATCCGGTTGCCCGCCGGGTGGCGCACCGGTTCGTCGCCGGCGACACGCTGGACGACGCCGAGCGGGTGATCAGGGTCCTGAACGCGGACGGGATCGCGGTCGCGCTCGACTACCTGGGCGAGAACACCGAGTCGGAGGGGCAGGCGCGCGCCTCGACCGCGTCCTACCTGGCCGCCCTCGACCGGATCCAGGACCAAGGCCTGAATGCCAATATCTCGGTCAAACTGACCGCGCTCGGGCTCGATATCGGCGAGCAGCTCGCCACCGAGGAAGCCGCCAAGGTGGCGGCACGCGGCAAGGAGGTCGGCGCCATGGTCGGCGTCGACATGGAGGCCCAGCCCTACGTCGAGCGCACCCTGGACCTGGCCGAGCGGCTCCAGGACTCCTACGACGGCGTCGGCGTCTGCGTGCAGGCCTACCTGTACCGCAGCGGCGAGGATCTGGCACGGCTGAACCGCGGCGGGGTGCCGGTCCGCCTGGTCAAGGGCGCCTACCAGGAGCCGCCCGAGGTCGCCTGGCCAGACAAGGCCCAGGTCGACGACGCCTATGCCCGCCTGCTGGAGTCGTTGCTGGCCGCCAACCCCTACCCGATGGTCGCCACCCACGACCCCAGGCTGGTCCGCCTCACCAAGACGCTGGCCGCCAAGCTCGGCCGCGACCGATCGAGCTTCGAGTTCCAGATGCTCTACGGCGTCCGCCGCGACCTCCAGCAGCAGGTGGTGGCCGAGGGCTACCGCCTGCGCGTCTACGTCCCCTACGGCGACCAGTGGTACCCGTATTTCATGCGCCGTCTCGCGGAGCGGCCCGCCAACCTCTCCTTCTTCCTCTCCAACCTGGTCAAGAAGTGACCTTCGCTGACACGCTCCGCGTAACCGCAGGGTCGCCACTATGCTGGCCATGTGGATCGGTCAGCAGCGCACAACTTCAGGAACGGTATCGCCAGCGGTCTCGCCGAGGGCGTCGCCAGCGGCAGCGCCGCGGTGGTCGTGGCCTTGGCCCTCTTGCTGGCGCTCGCTGGGTGCAGCTCAGGAGCTGACAAGCGGTTCGCCGCCGCGGTGGTGCGGCCCGCCACCGTGGTCGAGCGGGTCAGCGCCCCTGGCGCCGTGCAGGCCGCGGCGGTGGCGGACCTGGTCGCGCCGGCCACCGCCAAGATCCAGACCCTGCGGGTGGCCGACGGCGCCACCGTCCGCCACGGGCAGGTGCTGGCCCAGCTCTCCTCGGCCCAGGTCGACGCGTCGATCCGGCAGGCGCAGGCGGCGCTCGGCTCCGCGTCGTCGCTCGGCGGGATCATCCCGAGCCTGCCGACGGGCGCGGCGCTGGCCGCCCTCGACCAGCTCCAGCAGCAGGTCTCCAGCAGCAGCGGAGCCGTCCTCGACGCCCTGCGGGCCACCCTACCGCTGCTGCCGAAGGCGCAGCGGGCGGCCGTCCAGGCCCGGCTCGACCAGGCCGCCCAGCGGGTCGCCACCGCCCAGCAGGCGGCCGCCGCGGCGGCGCGGCAGGCTGCCAGCGCCGTCAACCAGCAGACCGCGGCGCTGCGCGACGCCATCGGTGCCGCCACCGCCGCGCAGCGCGGCCAGGCGCAGCTCGCCCTCGACCTGGCCAACCAGCAGAAGGCCGCGC
Source organism: Actinomycetota bacterium (assembly GCA_036395655.1). Classification (GTDB taxonomy): domain Bacteria; phylum Actinomycetota; class CALGFH01; order CALGFH01; family CALGFH01; genus DASWDC01. The sequence goes on from DASWDC010000181.1 coordinate 1,750, forward strand.
TGACGCTGCGGGCGCCGCTGGCGGGCACGGTGCAGCTCGGCCGCTCCGCCGCTGGCTCCGGCTCGTCGGGGGGCGTCGCGGGCCTGCCGAGCATCTCCTCCCTGCCAGAGAGCGCCCAGCAGGCCCTCCAGAGCCTCGCGGGTGCGAGCGGCGGCAGCGGGAGCGGCAGCGGGTCGAGCGGCCCGCCGCTGCGGGCCGGCTCGCAGGTCAGCGCCGGCCAGGCCGTCGCGACCGTCTACGACGTCAGCACCCTGATGGTCGCCGCCGAGGTCGACGAGACCGACATCCCCCTGGTCAAGGTCGGCCAGGAGGCCGATGTCGAGCTGGACGCCTTCCCCGGAGCGAGCTTCTTCGCCAGGGTGAAGCGCATCTCGGTGGCCCCGACCCAGGGCCAGTCGGCCGCCGGCGGGGCGGCCTACGAGGTCGACATCGCCATCGGGCGGGTCGAGCAGGCCGGCTCGGGGGATGCCAGCCCGGTGCCTCGGGTCGGCATGACCGCCACCGCCGAGATCCACGTGCGCCGCGCCGCGGAGGCACCCGCGGTACCCGCCTCCGCCATGATCGAGCAGGGCCGCGGCCAGGCGGTCTACATCATCGAGGGCGGGCGGGTGCACCTGCGCACCATCACCGTCGCCGCCGAGGGGGAGGACCAGGTCGCCGTCGCCAGCGGCGTCCGCAACGGCGAGCGGGTGGTGTCGCGCGGCGCCGAACGGCTCCACGACGGCCAGACCTGGCACGGGAGCTGACGCGCGATGGCGCTGGTGCGGTCGCGGTCGCGCTCCCGGCACGCCACCTCAGTCCCGGAGGCGGGCGTGGTCGCAGCCGGGGAGGGCCGGGCGGTGGTGGAGGCCGGCGGCGTGACCAAGGTCTACCGCCTCGACGGCGTCGAGGTCCGCGCCCTGGACGGGATCGACCTGACCGTGGCCGGTGGCGACTCGCTGGCGATCATGGGCCCGAGCGGGTCGGGCAAGTCGACCCTGCTCGGCCTGCTCGGCGGCCTCGACCGCCCGACCAGCGGCACGCTGGCCTTTGGCGGCCGCGACGTCGCCGCCCTCTCCGACGACGAGCTGGCGAGGCTGCGCAACCAGGTGGTCGGGTTCGTGTTCCAGAACTTCCAGCTGCTGCCGCGTACCTCCGCGCTCGGCAACGTCGGCCTCCCGCTGGTCTACCGGGGCGTCGGCCGCGCCGAACGCCGCCGCCGTGCCACCGAGGCGCTGGAGGCGGTCGGCCTCGGCCACCGCCTGCAGCACCGCCCCTCGCAGCTCTCCGGCGGCGAGCAGCAGCGGGTCGCGATCGCCAGGGCGCTGGTCACCGAGCCGGCCATGCTGCTCGCCGACGAACCCACCGGCAACCTCGACTCCGCCTCCGGCGCGGAGGTCCTCGACCTGCTCGGCAGCCTCCACGCCGAACGCGGCGTGGCGGTCGTGGCGGTGACCCACGACGCCGCGGTCGCGGCCCGCTTCGGCCGCATCGTGGTGGTCCGCGACGGCCGCGTGGCCTCAACCTCAAGGGAAGGTTGAGGGTGCGGCTCGGCGAGGCGCTGCGGGTCGCGTGGGAGTCGCTGCGCGCCAACAAGCTCCGCTCCGGGCTCACCATGCTCGGGGTGGTCATCGGGGTCACCAGCGTCGTGCTGCTGGTGGCGATCGGCAGCGGGGCCCGCAACGAGGTGACCTCCGGGGTGGAGTCGCTCGGCTCCAACATCCTGTTCGTGGCTCCCGGCAACTTCTCGTTCGGGTCGACCCCGGCGGTGTCGCGTCTGACCCTGGAGGACGAGCGGCGGGTCGCCGACGCGATCGGCGACCCGCGGCGGGTGACGGTGACGGTCGCCTCGGGCGAGCTGGCCTGGGTCGGCGCCCGCCGCACCACCGTCAATCTCAACGGCACCAACGAGGCGATCCCCACCGTGTTCGACCGGACGGTCGAGCGCGGCAGCTTCTTCAGTGCCGCCGACGTGGAGGGCCGCCGCCGGGTCGCCGTGCTCGGCGCCGACCCGGCCGAGGCGCTGTTCCCCGACCGCGACCCGCTCGGCCGCGAGGTCACCATCGGCGGCCTGCGCTTCCGCGTCGTCGGCGTGCTCAGCCGGGTCGGCACCGCGCTTGGGGTCGACCGCAACGCCGAGACCTTCGTGCCGGTCACGGTCGCGCAGCGCATGCTCGGCGTGAACCGGGTCGACGCCATCGCCGTCAAGGCTCCCTCCACCGGCGACATCGCCCCCGAGCAGGCCCTCATCAGGTCGGTGGTCTCCCGCGCCCACCCGGAGCAGTCCTACCAGGTGCTGACCCAGGAGGACATTCTCGGGGTGGTCGGCCGCATCCTCAACGTCCTCACCCTGGTGCTCGCCTCGATCGCTGGGATCTCGCTGCTGGTCGGCGGGGTCGGGGTGATGAACATCATGCTGGTGAGCGTGTCCGAGCGGACCCGCGAGGTCGGCCTGCGCAAGGCCGTCGGTGCGCGCACCCGCGACGTGCTGCGCCAGTTCCTGCTGGAGGCGGTCGCCCTCACCGTCAGCGGCGGGGTCGTCGGGATCGTGCTGGGGATCGCGGGCGCGCTGCTGGTGGCGAGGCTGTCGCCGGTGCCAGCGGCGATCACCGGCTGGTCGGTGGCGCTCGCGTTCGGGGTCAGCGTCGCCGTGGGGATCTTCTTCGGGGTCTACCCGGCCCGCAAGGCCGCCCGGATGCAGCCGGTCGCCGCCCTGCGCTACGAGTAGGGGGCCTCCGCCCCGGCTCCAGCTTCCGGGACTGGCGCGGTGCGGCGGGATAGGCTGGCGTGTGGCGTGATCACCCCAGGAGAGTCTCAGGAGGTTGGCGGATGCCGCTGATGTCAAAGGGGCAGTGGCGGGCGTTCCTGACGGAGCGGCCGCGCACAGGGAAGCTCGCGGTGGTGCGAGCCGACGGGGCGCCGCACGTCACCCCGGTCTGGTTCGACCTGGACGGCGACGAGATCGTCTTCACCACCCACGAGACCGGGATCAAGGGCAGGAGCATCCTCCGCGACCCCCGCGTCTGCCTGAGCGTCGACGACGACGCCCCGCCCTTCGCCTTCGTGATCATCAACGGCACCGCTCGCGTCTCCACCGATCCCGACGACCTGCGCTACTGGGCGGCCCGGCTCGCCGGCCGCTACATGGGCGCCGACCGTGCCGAGGAGTTCGGCCGCCGCAACGGCGTCCCGGGCGAGCTGGTGGTCCGCGTCAAGCCGACCAAGGTCGTCGCGGCGGACAAGGTCGCGGACTGAGGGCGCGGAGGCGAGCCCTCAGCGGGGCCAGGGGTCGCCGCCCTCGTCGGGTGGCTGCTGGCTGAGGAAGCGCTCCAGCTCGGCGGCGATCTCGTCACCGGAGGGGATGCGCTGGTCGGCGCCCTCCTCGATCAGGCCGCGGATCTGGTCGATGAACTCGGCGATCTGGGGCCGCTCGCGGATGGCCGCCTCGACCTGCTCCAGGTGGTCCTTGGAGGCGGCCTCCAGCTCGGAGGTGTCGATCTCGACCCCGGCGAGACGCCCGACCGTACGCACCAGCGCCAGCGCGGCCGGTGGGTGCGTCCCGCCCGCCAGGTACGGCGGCACCCGGGCCCACAGGCCGGTGGCGGGGATGCCGGCCAGGTGGAGGCGGTCCTCGAGCACCGTCTGGATGCCGGCGGC
>DASWDC010000182.1:0-1915 GCA_036395655.1 Actinomycetota bacterium
CATGGTCGGGGTCGAGATCGCCACCACCGTGGACGGCGCCGAACTCGACGACCCCGGCCTGTACCCGTTCTGGCGTACCGCCGCTGAGCTCGGCTGCCTGGTGCTGATCCACCCCTACCAGGCCCTCGCCGGCCGCCGCGTGGTGCGCTACTTCCTCGGCAACCTGGTGGGCAACCCCGCCGAGAGCAGCATCGCCGTCGCCCACCTGATCTTCGGCGGCGTCCTGGAACGCTTCGGCGACCTGCGCGTCTGCGTCGTCCACGGCGGCGGCTTCCTCCCGTGGCAGGCCGGCCGCCTCGACCGCGGCTTCGCCGCCAAACCAGAGGTGTGCGCCCCCAAGCTCACCCGCCCCCCCAGCGAGTGGCTGCGCCACCTCTACTACGACACCATCCTCCACAGCCCCGCCGCCCTCGCCTGGCTGGTCGCCTTCGCCGGCGCCGACCACGTCCTGCTCGGCAGCGACTACCCCTTCGAGATGCGCGACCCCACCCCCGTCGCCACCGTCAACGCCATCCCTGGCCTCACCGACGAGCAACGCGCCCTCATTCTCGAAGGCAACCTCCTGCGCCTCCTCGGCCATCTCATCAAATGATCTTCAAATGATCTTCACTTGCGGCATTCACTTGCGGCATGGGGGCATTGCGGTGCAGCGTCGTGGCACGATTTGCGATAGTCTGCGCCGATCGTGCCGCGACCCAAGATGAGGGCGCCGGGCCTGGGTGGTCGTCGCGCCGCCTCGCGTCGTGCTGAAGGAGGTTGTGGCCATGGTTGACCCGGGCAACGCACGGGACAACGCCGCTGCGGAGTCGGGCCGGCCGCTGCCGCAGATCGACACCAGCGTCCCGCATCCCGCCCGCGCCTACGACTACCTGCTCGGCGGCAAGGACAACTTCCCCGCCGACCGGGCGTCGGCCGAGCGCGTGCTGGCAGCCGCCCCGGAGATGCGCGACACCGCCCGCTCCAACCGGGCGTTTCTGGTGCGGGCAGTCCGCTTCCTCGCCGAGCAGGGGATCCGCCAGTTCCTCGACATCGGCACCGGGATCCCCACCAGCCCCAACGTCCACGAGGTCGCCCAGCAGGTCGCCCCGCAGGCCCGCGTCGTCTACGTGGACAACGACCCGCTGGTGCTGGTCCACGCCCGCGCCCTGCTCACCAGCGGCCCCCAGGGGGCGACCGACTACCTGGAACGCCGACGTCCACGATCCGGAGGAGGTCCTGCGGGGCGCCGCACAGACCTTGGACTTCGCCCAACCGGTGGCGCTGCTGCTGATCGCGCTCCTGCACCTTCTCCCGGACGCCGACGATCCGGCGGGGATCGTCGCACGGTTGCTCGCGCCGCTGGCGCCCGGCAGCTATCTGGCGCTGCAGCATCTCGGCTTGGACGCCAACGAGCCGAAGGCCCTGGCGGTGTCCGCGGCCGCCGGACGGGACGGGGTGACGCTCCTCCCACGACGCCGCACCGAGATCCTGCGGTTCTTCGACGGCCTGGAGCTGGTCGAGCCTGGCCTCGTCCAGGACGCGCTGTGGCGTCCTGACGGCGAGGTGCCTGCTGAGTTTCGCCGCAGCTGGGGCTTCGCGGGCGTGGCCCGCAAGTCCTGACCCCCTCGTGGGCCTCGTGAATCATCCCGGGGTCGCCACACCATTCGGTCACTCCTCGCGGTGCGGGCGATTGGCTGGTGGGCCCTCCACCTTTCGGTTGAGGGCCAGGACGGCCTCGGCCGAAGGGTGGAGATGAAACGCAGACCTCGTGGCCGACGACGCCACCGGGCTGGCCACCGTACTGTCCTCTCGAAGCCACGCGCCCCGTGGCGCCTGTCAGCCGAAGGAGGGGTCCTCATGCTTCAGCCCCCGCCTGTCAGCAGGCTCCCGCAGCAGCGCCGAGCCCTGCCCGCGCATGAGCGCGTCCAGCGGATCG
>DASWDC010000183.1:0-1928 GCA_036395655.1 Actinomycetota bacterium
CGAGCACCGCACGGTCCCCGTCGACGCGATCGAGAAGGGCTGGCGCGGCCTCGACATCGGGCCCGAGACCGCGCGCGCCTTCGCCGCCGCCGTCGCCGAGGCCCGGACCGTCTTCTGGAACGGGCCCATGGGCGTGTTCGAGTGGCCGCCCTTCGCGGCCGGCACGAAGGCCGTCGCCGAGGCGGTCGCCTCCAGCGACGCCTACACCGTCGTCGGCGGCGGCGACTCCGCCGCCGCGCTCGCCCAGCTCGGCCTGGCCGACCGGGTCGACCACCTGTCCACCGGCGGCGGGGCGAGCCTCGAGCTGCTCGAGGGCAAGACCCTGCCCGGCGTCGCCGTCATCCCGCCCGCGTGAGGAGCCGACCCGTGGCCCGACGACCCGTGATCGCCGGCAACTGGAAGATGCACAAGACCCACCTCGAGGCCGTCCAGCTCACCCAGAAGACCGCCTGGGCGCTCAACAAGGACGACACCGAGGCGGTCGAGGTGGTGGTGTGCCCGCCGTTCACCGCCCTCCGCAGCGTCGGCACCCTGATCGAGGGCGACAAGCTGGCGCTCGGGCTCGGCGCCCAGGACTGCCACCCGGAACCCCAGGGTGCCTACACCGGCGAGATCTCCGCGCCAATGCTCGCCAGGCTCGGCTGCGACTATGTGATCGTCGGCCACTCCGAGCGCCGCCAGTACTTCGCCGAAAGCGACCAGCTGGTCAATCGCAAGGCCCGCGCGGTGCTCGCCAACGACATGTGCCCGATCGTCTGCGTCGGCGAGTCGCTGGAGCAGCGCGAAGCCGGCCAGACCGCCACCGTGGTGCCGGGCCAGGTCCGCGGCTCCCTCGCCGGGCTCTCCGCCGAGCAGGTCGGCGGCCTGGTGGTCGCCTACGAGCCGGTCTGGGCGATCGGCACCGGCCGCGCCGCGACCGCCGCCGACGCGCGGGAGACCATCGCCCTGATCCGCCGGACGATCGCCGACCTCGCCGGCCGGGCCGCCGCCGACTCGGTCCGCATCCAGTACGGCGGCAGCGTCAAGGCCGCCAACGCCGAGGAGCTGATGTCCCAGCCCGACATCGACGGTGCCCTGGTCGGCGGCGCGAGCCTCGACGCCGACGAGTTCGCCCTGATCGTCAAGGGCTCGGTGCCCCGCCGGCGCTGATAGACTGACAACAGCGTCGCACACCCAAACTCGTCAACCCGCACGCAAGGAACTCGCCTGATGGTTCCCCTCCTGGTCATCCTGCACATCATCGCCTCGCTCACGCTGTGCCTGTTCATCCTGTTGCACGCCGGGCGTGGCGGCGGCCTGTCGGACATGTTCGGCGGTGGCATGAACACCAGCCTCGGCGGCTCCACCGTTGTCGAGCGCAACCTCGACCGCCTCACCGTCGGCGCCGCCAGCCTGTTCGGGCTCACCAGCATCTTCCTCGGCCTGCTCCTCGCCCCCAAGGGCTGAGCTCCCGGCCGTGGCCCGTCGGCAACGGTCAACGCCTTCCGGCACCCGAACCCGAACCCGAACCATCGCCCTGGCGGCGGGGCTCGCCGTCGCCCTCGCCGCTGGCGGCGTGCTCGTGGCCCTCAACCCGGGCGTCACCAGCCGCCTCCTGCACCGCGCCGCCCGGGCTGCTCAGGTCAAGCGGAACGCGCGGGCCCAGCCGCACGTCGGCGGCACCCTGACCGTCGCGCTTCCCCTCAGCAGCCCCCTCGACCTCGACCCCGCGTTCGCCGAGCAGCCGGGGGAGCGGACCATGGCCGCCAGCCTGTTCACCGGCCTCACCACACTCGACCCGGACGGCACCGTGCGGCCCGCCCTGGCGGCCTCCTGGTCAAGCGACGCGAGCCTGCGCCATTGGCGCTTCACCCTCCGCCCCGGCGCGCGCTTCTCCGACGACACCCCCATCCAGGCCGCCGACGTCACGTTCGCCTGGGAGCGCCTGG
>DASWDC010000184.1:0-11053 GCA_036395655.1 Actinomycetota bacterium
GGACAGGTGGTGCCGCCGACGGGACGGCAGTTCGAGCTGCGACGCGGCAGCGCCCGTGCGGTGGTCACCGAGGTCGGCGCGACCCTGCGGGCGCTGGAGATCGCCGGGCAGCCCTACCTCGACGGCTTCGGGCCCGATCAGCTGCCCGACGGCAGCCAGGGGCAGGTCCTGATCCCGTTCCCGAACCGCGTCGGCGGCGGCCGCTACCAGTTCGAGGGCGTGGGCGAGCAGCAGCTGCCGGTCGAGGAGGCCGCCACCGGCAACGCCATCCACGGGCTGGTCCGCTGGGCCAACTGGCAGCCGCTCAGCCAGAGGGCCAGCCGCCTGGTGATGGGGCTGATGCTGCACGCCCGCAAGGGCTACCCGTTCGTGCTCTCACTGCGGGTCGCCTATACGTTGCTGCCGGACGGGCTGCGGGTGCGCCAGACGGCCCGGAACGCCGGCGTGGCGGCGGCCCCCTACGGCGCCGGGTTCCACCCCTACCTGACCGTCGGGAGCGCGTGCGTGGACGACGACGTCTTACGGATACCCGCGGCCAGCTGGCTGCCGGTCGACGAGCGTTCGCTCCCGACCGGGACGGCGCCGGTGGACGGCACCCGGTTCGACTTCCGCGAGCCGCGCCCGGTTGGCGCGGCGGTCCTGGACACCGGCTACACCGACCTGCTCCGCGACCGCGACGGCTTCGCCCGGGTCTCGCTGGCGGTCCCTGGCGGGCGCCCCCGCCTCACCGTGTTTCTGGACGGCGCCTTCGGCTTCCTGCAGGTCTACACCGGCGACACGCTCGGCGATCCGGCCGCGCGGCGCCGCGGCCTCGCGGTCGAGCCCTGCACCTGCGCCACCGACGCGTTCAACAATGGCATGGGCCTGCGGGTCCTGCGACCGGGCGAGACCACCACTGGCGTCTGGGGCGTCAGCGTGGCTTCCAGCTGATCGGAGATCCGGCCACACGCTCCACCATGCCCCGCCGTTCCAGCAGCACCAGGTGCGCCTGGGTCTCGCCGAGCGCGGCGCGGCGCATGAAGCCCCGGATCTCCTCCCAGGGCCGCGACCAGCGAAGCCCCTGGGCGACCTCCCAGACCGTCCGAGCGCCGCCAGCGACCAGCGCCGAGGTCTCGTCGAGGCGATCCCGGTGGTGGGCGCGCAGCTCGTCGATCCGCTTGGCGAGCGAGGCGACCGGCCCCTCATGCCCCGCCAGGGCCGGCCCGTCGCCGTAGGCCCGCAGCCGCTCCAGCGACGCCAGGTAGTCGCCGAGCGGGTCGTCGCCGGACTGCGGATGCAGCGAGACGTTCGGGCTGATCCGCGGCAGCACGTGGTCGCCGGTCAACAGCAGCCCGCTGCGCTCCTCGTGGAAGCAGAGATGGCCGGGCGTATGGCCCGGCGTGTGGACCGCCACCAGCTCCCAGCCGGGCACCTCGGGCCGGTCGCCGTCCTCCAGCAGCACGTCCGGCCTGGCCGCGTGGACGGCGGCGCGTAGGAACAGGCTGGCGTCGCGCAGGCTCTCCAGCTCGCTGGCCGGCGCCCCGGCCTCGGCCAGCCAGGCAGCCGTGCGCGCCAGGAGGTCGTCGACGTCCTCGTAGCGGTCGGGGATCAGCGCCGCGTCCGCCGGATGCAGCCCGATCCAGGCCCCCGACGCCTCCCGCACCCACCCCGCCAGCCCGTAGTGATCCGGGTGGATGTGGGTGACGAGCACCCCACGCGCGTCCCCGACCGAGGCGCCGATGCCGGCGAGCCCCGCCTCCAGCGCCGCGATCGCCTCCGGCGCGTTCCATCCCGGATCGACCAGCACCACCCCGCCGGGAACCTCGAACACGTAGGTCAGGACAAATCGCAATGGACTATTCGGAATCGGCACGGGCACGCTCCACAGGCCAGGCCGAACCTCCTCGACGAGTGGCAGCTCGTGCACGCTCCGTCCTCCTGGGCGGTTCCTTGTCCACAGATCCAAGCCAGCATGCCCGGGGAGCGAGCACCTGTGCCATGCTCGGAACGATCGATCGAGCGGGAGGGATCATGGGAAGCGAGTTCGGCCTGACCGGGCTGGCGGTGATGGGGCAGAACCTGGCGCGCAATCTGGCGCGGCATGGGGTGTCGGTGGCGGTGCACAACCGGACCGAGGCGCGGACGCGGGAGTTCATCGAGCGGTACGGCGATGAGGGCTCGTTGCGGGCGACCGGCTCGGTGGAGCAGTTCGTGACCGCGATCGACCGTCCCCGCCGGATCATCATCATGGTCAAGGCCGGGCCGCCGGTCGACGCGGTGATCGAGGAGTTGCTGCCGCATCTCGACCCCGGCGACGTGCTGATCGACGGGGGCAACTCCTTCTTCGAGGACACGCGCAGGCGCGAGCGCGTGCTCGGCGAACGGGACCTGCGCTTCATCGGCGCCGGCATCTCCGGCGGTGAGGAGGGCGCGCTGCACGGGCCCAGCATCATGCCGGGAGGCTCCAAGGAGGCCTACGCCGCGGTCGAGGGCGTGCTCACCGCGATCGCCGCCACGGTCGACGGCACCCCCTGCTGCACCCACGTCGGCCCCGACGGCGCGGGCCACTACGTCAAGATGGTCCACAACGGCATCGAGTACGCCGACATGCAGCTCATCGCCGAGGCCTACGACCTGCTCCGCCAGGCCCTCGGTCTCGGCGCCGGCGAACTGGCCGAGGTGTTCCGGACCTGGAACCAGGGCGACCTCGACTCGTTCCTGATCGAGATCACCGGCAAGGTCCTCGCCCACAACGACGCGGCCACCGGCCGCCCGCTGGTCGACCTGATCCTCGACGAGGCCGAGCAGAAGGGAACCGGCCGTTGGACCGCACAGTCCGCCCTCGAGCTGGGCGTCCCGATCACCGCCATCACCGAGGCGGTCTATGCCCGCGCCCTGTCAGCGAAGAAGGACGACCGCGTGGCCGCGGCCGCGCTGCTCCCCGGCCCCGACGGCACCACCGCGCCGAGCTTCTCCGCCGACCTGATCCACGACGTACGCGACGCGCTCTACGCCTCCAAGGTGGTCGCCTACGCGCAGGGCTTCGAGCAGATGCTGGTCGCCTCCGAGCAGTACGGCTGGGGCATCGACCTGGGCGCGATGGCCACGATCTGGCGGGGCGGCTGCATCATCCGCGCCCGCTTCCTCGACCGGATCCGCGCCGCCTACAAGCAGGACCCGGGCCTGCGCAACCTGCTGCTCGCCGACTACTTCCGCGACGCGGTCGCGGGCACGCAGGGGGCCTGGCGCCGGGTGGTGGCGACCGCGGCGACCCTCGGCGTGCCCACCCCGGCGTTCAGTTCCTCGCTCGCCTACTACGACGGGTTCCGCCGGGAGCGCTCGCCGGCTAATCTCATCCAAGGCTTGCGTGACTATTTTGGCGCGCATACCTATCACCGCACCGATCGCCCCGGCACGTTCCATACGCGCTGGTCAGAGGACTTACAAGAGGTCCGGGTAGGGTAGCGGCGAGGAGGTGTGGGCGATCCTGTTTGGGATCTTGCGCTCGTGATCGGCGCCGAGCGTGGTCAATGGCGGGTATCGTAGGTTTGTCCATGGCGAACCCAAACGGGATCGTCAGCCATCTCGGTAAGCCTACGCAGGGCCCAGTAGGCCGAACCAGCGATGGCGCGAGAATGCTTGCGGCAGGTATGACCGGCGAGCTAGAGATGCGAGGGGGTGGAGCATGGGGCAGACAAGCCGATCGGGATACATGACGGCCACCGAAGTGGCCGCCGTCCTCCATGTCACGCCGAAGACCGTGTCCCGATGGGCCAAAGAGGGCAAGCTGCCATACATGCGAACCCTTGGCGGGCATCGGCGCTACCCGGCGGACGTGATCGAATCACTCGCCAAAGAGCTGCAGATACCGCGAGGTGGGGAGGAGTCACCGGCCGAGGCCGAGTGAGCCTCAACAGCAGCCTGGCCAGGTGGCGGTGGCGACCCTCGTCCTGAGGTTCGCCACCGTTGCCCCGGCCAGATTCCGGTCAGGCTTTGGCGCGCCTACAATGCCCGCACAGGTCTGGCGGGAGGGTTGACCATGGCGATGCGTCCCGGCAGCAAGACCCGCGCCCGGGTGCGCGTGGTGAGTGACACCGACGATCGAATCCGCGGGGATGACCTCGCCACCGAAGAGCCCTTGGAGCTGCGCCTGGCCGCCGGTGGGGAGACCCGCACCCTGGCGGTGACGATGCGCACCCCCGGCAACGACTTCGAGCTGGCCGCCGGGTTCCTGCACGGCGAGGGCATCGTCACCGACCCCGCGCGGCTCCGGCAGCTGCGCTACTGCACCGACCCCGACCTGGACGCCGCCCAGCAATACAACATCGTCACCGCCGAGCTGACCCCCGGCACGATGCTCCCCGACCTGCCCAGCCTGGAGCGGCACTTCTACACCACCAGCGCCTGCGGGGTCTGCGGCAAGGCCAGCCTGGACGCGCTCGCCCTGCGCGGCTGCCGGGTCCTGCCCGCGGGTCCTCGCGTCGACGCCGAGGTCCTCTACGCCCTGCCCGACCGGCTGCGGGCCGGGCAGGGCCTGTTCGAGTCGACCGGCGGCCTGCACGCCGCCGGGTTGTTCACCCCGGACGGGACGCTGCAGTGCCTGCGCGAGGACGTCGGCCGCCACAACGCGGTCGACAAGCTGATCGGCTGGGCGTTGCTCCAGGACCGCCTGCCGCTCAGCGACGGGATCATGCTGGTCAGCGGCCGCTCCAGCTTCGAGATCCTGCAGAAGTCGCTGGCCGCGGGCGTGCCGGTGGTCTGCTCGGTCTCGGCTCCCTCAAGCCTCGCCGTCGCCGTGGCTGAGCAGTTCGGCATGACCCTGGTCGGCTTCCTCCGCGGCCGCCGCTTCAACCTCTACGCCGGTTCCGGCCGCGTCCGGGTGCCCAGGACTGCCCCCGCCGCCACCGACCGCGGCTGACGCGCGGCCACCGACGCGCGGCCACCTACGCCACAGCGCCCAGCAGGTCTTCGAGGAAGGCCCGCACGCCCTCGGGTCCGTCGACCACCAGGTCGGCCGCGGCGAGCAGCTCGGCGGGGGCCTCCGGGGAGCGGACCGCGACCCGCAGGCCACCACCGCCGGCCGCTGCCAGTTCCGAGACCACCGCGAAGGCGGGGAGGTCGCCGCGGTCGTCGCCGACCATGACCGCCGCCTGCGCCGCGGCGGCGGCGACCACGCGGCGCACCGCGTCGCCCTTGTCGCTCTGTACCGGCGGTCGCAGCTCCCACACCAGCCGGCCTGGGAGGATCACCAGGCCGTGGCGCGCGGCGATCTCGCGGGCCGCCGCCTCGACGGGCCCGGCCCACCGCACCGGGTCGCGAGCCTGCCGCAGGTGGACCGCGACCGTGTAGCCCTTGTCCTCGAGGTAGGCGCCCGACCCGCGGACCGCGGGCGAGTCCTGGAGGTCCACCGTGGCGGCACGGACCGCCCCGGCGGTCGCCGCAAGGCGCGGGTCGACGGTGACTTCGCCGTCGTGGATCTCTTCGAGCCCGTAGTGGCCGAAATAGCGAACCCCCGGCGCGGCGGCGTGCGTGGCGAGAAACGACGCTGGGCGCCCCGACACCAGCGCCACCGCCGCGAACCGTCCCGCCAGCCGCCCGAGCAGCGCCGCCGTGCCAGGCAACGCCCTGGCCGCCTCGGGATCGGTCACAATCGGCGCGAGGGTCCCGTCAAAATCGAGGCACAGCGCGGTCCTCTCCGGCTCGATTCGCTGACCCGCCCGATCCGCCGTAATTTGCCACCCTCCGGGGCCTCCGTGCCTCCTCCCCGGCGAACGGTAGCGACGAATTCGAAATGACGCAAAAAGTTATCCACAGGCGCGAAAAGCTGGTCAGACAGGCTGGGCGGGGTCGCGGCCGAAGGCGGCCAGCAGGTGGGCCTGCGGGGTCGCGTCGGCTGGGACCTCGGGGCGTGGACCGATCACGCCGGCGGCCCGGTAGCCGTCCTCGACTTGGGCGAACCAGGTGGCGCAGGCGTCGACCAGCCCCTGGTGGAGGCGTTCGTCGGCGCCAATCGCCCTGGCCAGGTCCCAGCCGTGGACCAGCAGGTCGGCGAAGAGCTGCCGGACGTACTCGCCGCCCGGAACGTCGCCGAACGACAGGTGGACGGTCCGCTCCATGGCACCCTCGGCCGCGACCGCATCGAGGGCTTCCTGGGAGGCGTCGTCCCAGGCGGCCTTCGGGTCGTCGCCGAGCAGGTCGCCGTCGAAGCGGTCGCCGACCTCGGCGATGGTGGTGCCGGCCAGCAGCGGCGGCACCCAGCGCAGCTCGTTGACCAGGTGGTTGACGAGGGCGCGGACGTCCCACTCGCTACAGGGCGTGGCCGCCCGCCACTGGCCGTCGCGGATGGCGTCGACCCGCTCGCCGAACTCGGCAACGGCAGCGCGGAACAGGTCGCGAACGTCGTCAGCGTCCATCGTGGGTCCCCCTCAGCTCTGGTCGGCACGCCCGACCGAACGGTCACTCATCGCATGGTGGCACAGCCCACTGCCAGCGAGCGTCGCCGATCGCCGAGGCCTGCCCGGCGACGGCAGGCCATTCGGGCAGAGGGCGCGGGCTGTACCATGAGCTGACGATGGCGTTCTCCTCGTCGGGCCAGGTCACCACGCCGGAGGCTCCGGAGGCGTTCGCGGACGCGGTGGCGAGCTTGCTGACCTGACCGTGCCGCACCGCGGCCAGCCGCAGCGCTCGCGCGCCAGGTCGTAGGTCGTCGTGAGTATTCGAATGACGGCCGAGGTATCGCCAGCTAGCCTGGTCGTCATGACGCCGACATCGACGCGGCCCCTGGACGTGCGGCGGGTCACCGACGCGGAAGTCCCCGCCTGGGTCGAGGCGTGCAATACCGGGTTCTACCGTCACGGAGTGGACGGAGAGGTCGAGGCACGCAGGCAGGGCCTGGATCTCGACCGGACCTGGGGGGCGTTCGACGGGGACCGGATCGTCGGCACGCTGCGGAGCTTCGCCACCGAGCTGACCGTGCCCGGCGCTGGGGGGTTCGGGGGGCACGGTCCCGCAGCCGGAAGGATCATGGGCGGTTCTCCTGTGGCTGCGGGGCCCCCCGATGGATCAAGTTGGTCCGTGCCGGCGGCGGCGCTCACCAACGTCACCGTGACCGCCACGCACCGCCGCATGGGGCTGCTCACCCGGATGCTGACCGCCGATCTGGCGGCGGCGGCCGCGCGGGGCGAGGCGGTCGGGATCCTGATCGCCTCCGAGTACCCGATCTACGGCCGCTACGGCTACGGGCCGGCCGCCGAGGAGGTCACCTACACGGTTGACGCCCGCCACGCGCGGCTGGCGCCACCAGCTGCCTGGGGTGACACGATCCAGGTCGAGCTGGCCGACCCGAAGACCGCGCGGGAGGAGGCCGCCGGGGTCTACGAGCGCTACCGCGCCCAGCAGCCTGGGGCGATCGGGCGGGATGGGCTGTGGTGGGACCGCTCCGCGGGGCTGGCGCCGAGGCCGAGCGGCGTGAGCCCCCAGTCGGTGTTCTGGGCGCTGGCCCGCGACCAGGCCGGCGCCGTCGCCGGCTACGTGACCTATCACGTCGAGAGCGTGTGGGAGGAGCGGCTACAGTCCCGCAGCGTCCTCGAAGTCCACGACCTGATCGCCGCCGACCCGCGGACCACCGCGCGACTGTGGCGCTACTGCCTCGAGGCCGACCTGATCACCGGCGTGCGCGCCTGTCGCGGCCCCGACGACCTGCTGCCCTGGCTGCTCGCCGACGCCCGCGACGTGCGCCAGAGCGCCCGCACCGACCACCTCTGGGTGCGGGTGCTGGACACCCCCGGGGCGCTGGCCGCTCGGCGCTACCTGACCAGCGGGCGGGTCGTGCTGCGGGTCACCGACCCGCTCGGCCATGCGGATGGGGTTTTCGCGCTGGAGGGCGGACCCGGGGGAGCGAGCTGCGTCCCGACCCGCGAGCCAGCGGAGCTGACCCTGCCGGTGGACGTGCTCGGCAGCGCCTACCTCGGCGGGGTCTCGCTGGCGCTGCCGGCCGCCGCCGGGAAGGTCGAGGAGCAGCGCGAGGGTGCCGTGGCCGCCGCTGACGCCATGCTGCGCTCGCCGGTCGCCCCCTGGTGCGCCACCTGGTTCTGAGCCGCGGCGCCAGGGCGTCAGTGGGTCATGCCGGTCGTGTCGGTGGTAGGTGGGACCGGCTGGCCGGAGCGCCACATGAAGCCGAAGCCGCGCGGCTGGACCTGGACGTCGTCGACGAACAGCCCGGCCGGCTGGCGCAGGCCGGGAGCGGTCACCTCGACAGCGAGGAGGCTGCCGGCCATGTGGGTGAAGTGCTCGACCTCGACCTGCCGCCAGTTGGTGTCGGTGAGGACCACGCCGACGCCGTCCAGGGCGAGGCGCTGGCCGCCGACGTACTCGACCAGGTTCACCTCGGCGACCGTCCCCGGGGTGGTGGCGCGGACCCAGACGGTGCCGTCGTAGGACCGTTGCGCGTCGGCGGTGCCCAGGTCGATGGTGATCACCCCGGGATCGGCGGTCGAGCCCGCCATCGCGGTGATCGCCAGCGCTGCGTGGCCGCTGCGGGCCGCGCCGGTCACCTCCAGGTGCGCGCCGCCGCCTGGCTGCCAGCCGTCGAGGCCGCTCTCGAAGCCAGCGTTGATGACGAGGTTGGGGCTGGAGGCCCCGCCGCTGCCGCTGGTGGAGGGCCGGGCGGCGAGGGTGGTGGCGCTCGGTGGTGCCGCGCCGGGTGCCGACGGCGAGGGGTTCTCGACGGCGTTGGGAACGAACGGGGCGGCCACGCTGGACTGGGTGTGCTTGTTGAGCGCGACCACCAGCAGGCCCATGGCCACGACCACGACGATCGTGACCACCGGGAGCTCGAACAGCAGGCCGCTGGGCCGCCGGGCACGCGGCGGTCGCGGCGCCAGATGCCGTGGCGGTGGGCGCGGCTCCAGACGCCGCGGCGGTGCTGCTTCTCGCATGCCCGCACGGTCGCACCGCGGCCTAATGGGGCGGTAACGGCACCACCTCGGGATGCCCGCCGGCCGCGCCGGGGAGGCCGGGGAATCGGCGTCGATGCCATGGGGTTAACCGGAAGTTGAACGAAAGCTGTACCCCGCTCCGTACGGCTTGTCGAGTCCCAGAGGCAGAGCTCAACGGAGGTATCCACCATGAGGAAGCTGATTGGCGGCGCCGCGCTGTTCGCGGCGCTGGCACTCGCTCTCGCGGCGTGCGGTGGCAGCAACAAGACACCGTCCGGTTCCGGCGGCAACGCCCCGAACCAGCCGGCGCAGGCATCGGGGGTGGGCGCGCTGAAGGCCGGCACCACACCCCTCGGAACGCTGCTGACCGACGGCGACGGGCGCACCCTGTACGTCCTCACCAAGGACAAGAACGGCACCAGCACCTGCTACGGCAGCTGCGCGTCGAACTGGCCGGCGTTCACCGCCACCGCCAGCGCGGGCAGCGGCGTCACCAGCTCGCTGCTGGGCACCACCAAGCGCACCGACGGCAAGACGCAGGTCACCTACAAGAACCAGCCCCTCTACTACTTCAGCGGCGACGCCAACGCCGGCGACACCAACGGCGAGGGCATCGGCGGCGTCTGGTTCGCCGTCGGCCCGACTGGCGCGACGATCCCCAAGTCCGGCGCCGGAGCGGGCGCGGGCGCGGCGCCCACCACCACCAAGTACTGACCCAACCGCAACTCCGCCTCCACGGCAGGCGGCGTAGGCTCGTGACGGCCTACCGCCGCCTGCCGTTGCCGTTTCCCGCTGTTGTCGAGGCCGAGGAGGCGCCCCACCATGCCCGAGCCGCTCGAAGACCAGGTCCTCAAAGTCGACCAGCCGAAACCGCACCCGGCGGTCACCGGCGCCGCCGAGCATGACGTCCGCACCGAGCTTTCGCCGCGCTGGGTGCGCGCCTACCTCGCCGGGGTGGCGGTGGCCGACTCCAAGCGGGTGCGGCTGCTGTTCGAATCCGGCCATATCCCCGTGTACTACGTCCCGGCTGACGACGTGCGCATGGACCTGCTGGAGGCCACCAGCAAGCACACCAGGTGCCCGTGGAAGGGTGAGGCGAGCTACTGGACGGTCCGGGTGGGGGACAGGGTCAGCGAGAACGCCGCCTGGTCCTACCTCGACCCGCTCCCCGGCCGCGAGGACATCAAGGGGCACATCGCCTTCTACTGGGACCGGATGGACGCCTGGTACGAGGAGGACGACGAGGTCTACGTCCATCCCCGCGACCCCTACAAGCGGGTTGACGTGCTGAACAGCTCCCGGCACGTCGAGGTGCTGGTCAACGGCGAGAAGGTGGCCGAAACGCGGCGCCCGCGGCTGCTGTTCGAGACCGGCCTGCCGACCCGCTACTACATCCCCCGCCAGGACGTGCGCCTGGACCTGCTGGAGCCGACCGCCACCACCACCCAGTGCCCCTACAAGGGCCGGGCGAGCTACTTCTCGGTCCACGCCGGCGGCAAGGTGGCCAACGACATCGCCTGGAGCTACCCCTTCCCGATCCCGGAGTGCCCCAAGATCGAGAATCTGGTCGCCTTCTTCAACGAGAAGGTGGACATCCGGGTCGACGGCGAGCCGCAGCCGCGGCCCGAGACCCACTGGTCCTAGGGTCCTCGCCGGGCGCGGCGCCGCTCGCGGCCGGTAGGCGCCATTCGGGCGCCGGTTCCCGGACTCGCCGATTTTCGCGTGCCGCGGGGTCGGCGCTATATCCTGACGCTCTTATGGCTCCCACACGCCCCGGACCACCCGCAGCGGATCGTGCGCCGACGCCGGTGAAGATCGTGATCGCGGGGGGCTTTGGGGTGGGCAAGACCACCTTTGTGGGGGCGGTGTCGGAGATCATCCCGCTGACCACCGAAGCGGCGCTGACCACGGCCAGTGCGTCGCTTGATGACACCAGTCTGCTGGAACACAAGACCACCACCACGGTGGCGATGGACTTTGGCCGGATCACCCTGGACCAGGATCTGATCTTGTATCTGTTTGGGACGCCGGGGCAGGATCGGTTCTGGTTTATGTGGGATGACCTGGTGCGGGGCGCGATCGGGGCGGTGGTGTTGGTGGATACGCGCCGGTTGGCGGATTGTTTCGCGGCGGTGGAC
>DASWDC010000185.1:0-3412 GCA_036395655.1 Actinomycetota bacterium
GAACGAAGCCATGCGCCGTCGCCCTCCTTGCGGTCGCGGGATGGACCGCTGCTGGACCACATGCAAAATTTGCGTAACGAGGTTGCAGAGCGCGTTGCAGACCCCGTCCGTGATCATATATCTTGCAATCTGTATCCAGAACAAGGTGCGTTGCGGCGGCGTGCGGAACCTCCGCGCGCTGTTGTGCGCCCAGAGCGATCTTCCGCCAGGTCGTTCGAGGTTTGAGGGGGCTGAACCTTCCCGTCATGAGCGTGCCAGAGACAGAGACAGCGACGCGGTTCTCCGCCGGAGCGCAGCCGCTCTCCGGGCTCCTCCGCGTCGAGGAGCAGCGCCGCACCGCCCACGAGTTCGTCCGCGACACGCTGCGGCGGGCGATCCTCAGCGGCGCCCTCGCCGGCGGCACCCGGCTGGTCCAGGCTGACATCGCCGCCCAGCTCAACGTCAGCACCACCCCGGTGCGCGAGGCCCTGCGCGACCTCGCCGCCGACGGGCTGATCCGCTTCGACCCGCACCGCGGCGGGGTCGTCAACACCATCGACGCCGCCGAGTTCCAGGAGATCTACGAGATCCGCAAGCGCCTGGAGCCCTACGCGGTGCGCCGCGCCGCCGAGCGCATCAGCGCCAAGGACCTGGACGCCGCCGCCGCGCTGGCCGCCGCCATGGAGGCTGAGCCGGACCCCGGTGCCTGGACGGAGCTGAACTGGCGTTTTCACGGCATGCTGGTCCAGGCCGCCCGCTCGCCCCGGCTGCTGTCGGTGGTGAAAAGCGCCCAGGACGCCGCCGCGCTGTATGTCGCCCGCTCGCTGCAGGAGACCCCGAGCCGGGTCGAGCAGGGCAACGCCGAGCACCGCGCGCTGCTGGAGGCGATGCGCCGACGCGACGGCGACACGGTCGAGCGGATCCTGGTCGAGCACCTGGAGGGCACCCTTGGGGCGCTGAAGGAGCCGTCCCAGCCGCGCTGACCCGCTCGGACCCCAGGTTCGTTCATTGGCGCAGCTCGATCCGTGCGATCCGTTCGATCCACTCGGTTCCGCGCGTTCGGGTTGACGACCTCGCTCTGATCTAACAGCATGCATAATGCAATTTATCGGGCGTGGATTCCAGGTCGAGCGGATGGGAGGTCCAGTCGTGCCCACAGTCGACGTCCATACCCACTTCATCCCGCCGGAGCTGCTGGCCGACGCCGCCCGGGGGCAGGCTCCCGACGGGGTGGCGCAGGAGGTGGTCGACGGGGTCCCATGGCTGGTCCACCGGCAGGGATACCGCTACCCGGTGCCGCCGCCGTTCCACGACGTCGAGGCGCGGCTGGCCGCGATGGACGCCCTCGGCGTGGACGTGGCGGTGGTGTCGATCGCGCCGACCCTGTTCCTCTACTGGGCCGACCCCGACGAGGCCGCGGACTTCTGCCGCGCGGCCAACGACGCGCTGGCCCGCTTCGCCGCCGCCTCCGGCGGGCGCATCGTGACGCTGGCGACCCTGCCGCTGCAGGCACCCGACGCCGCCATCAAGGAGCTGCACCGCGCCGTCGCCCACCTCGGCCTGCGCGGCGCCGAGATCGGCCCCCGGGTGGAGGAGGTCCCGCTCGACGACCCCACCATGCTGCCGCTGCTGGACACCGCCCAGGACCTCGGCGTCCCGCTGGTGCTGCACCCCTACTACGTCGGGCCCCGCTCCGGGCTGGCCGACTTCTACCTGGTCAACCTGCTCGGCAACCCGATCCAGACGACCACCTGCGCGGCCCGGCTGATCCTCAGCGGCACCCTCGACGACCTGGAGCGGCTGGAGCTGGTGCTGCTGCACGGGGGCGGCTTCCTGCCCTACCAGATCGGCCGCATGGACCACGGCAACCGGGTCCGCCCGGAGGCCCGCGCCTGCCGCCGCCCCCCGTCGGAGTACCTGCGCCGCTTCACCTACGACACCATCACCCACGCGCCCCGGCCGCTCGCCTTCCTGGTCAGCCAGGTCGGCGCGGCGCGGGTGGCGTTCGGCACCGACTACCCGTTCGACATGGCCGGCGGCGCGCTCGACCAGCAGCTGGAGGGCGCCGGGCTCGACCACGACCAGCGCGAGCGGATCGCCTGGCGCAACGCCGCGCGGCTGTTCCGCCTGGACCTCGAGGCCGACGCCGACCCGGCGCTGGCGCCGGGTGCGCCGTGAGCGCCGCCGGCGCCGTGGGCGTGGTTGGCGTGGTGGGCCTCGGGACGATGGGGGGCGCCATCGCCGCCAACCTGCTGCGCAACGGCTACACCGTGGTCGGCCATGACCTGGCCGCCGCGCGGGTCGACGCGCTCGTCGCCAAAGGAGGGCAGGCGGCGGCCTCCAGCCGGGCGGTCGCCGCGCGCGCCCCGGTGGTGATCACCTCGCTGCCCTCGGCGGCCGCGCTGGGCGAGGTGGTGGCGGGCCATGAAGGGCTGGCGACCGCGCTCGCCAACGAGCTGGGGAACGGGGGGCGGCCCGACCTGGTGGTGGTCGAGGCGAGCACGCTGCCGATCGCCGTCAAGGAGCACGCCCGCGAGCAGCTCGCGGCGCTGGGCGGCACCCTGCTGGACTGCCCGCTGAGCGGCACCGGCGCGCAGGCGCGCACGGGGGACCTGGTGGTGCTCGGCAGCGGCGACCCCGCCGCGCTACGCCGCTGCGAGCCGGTGTTCGACGCCTTCGCGCGCTCCTGGTACGACCTGGGCGCCTTCGGCAACGGGTCAAAGGTGAAGCTCGTCGGCCAACCTGCTGGTCGCGGTCCACAACGTGGCGGCGGCCGAGGCGCTGTCGCTGGCCCGCCGCGTCGGCCTCGACCCAGCCGAGGTCCTGCCGGTGCTGGCCGACGGCGCCGGGACCTCGCGGATGCTGGAGCTGCGCGGCCCGCTGATGGTGGCCGGCGACTACGGCGACGCCGCCATGCGGGTGGAGCTGTGGCTCAAGGACGTCGGCCTGATCGGCGCGTTCGCCCGCGAGCACGGCGCGCCCACGCCGCTGTTCGACGCCGCCGCGCCCCTCTACCACGCGGCCCTGGCGCAGGGCCGCGGCGCGCAGGACACCGCCTCGGTCTTCGCCGTGCTGGACCAGGAGCAGGCCGTGAAGGGCCTGGAGCAACAGCGACAGAAGGAGTGAGCCGTGAAGCTCGTGCGCTGCCTCGTCGACGGGACCGTCCGCCACGGCCGCTGCGTCGGCGACCAAACTGGCACCGGCGACCACGACCGTGACCGGCTCCAGGTCGCTCTGGTCGCCCCGGTTGCGGTGGAGGCGCCCGACGGTGTGGCCGCCGACCCGCTCGCTGGGCTGCGCCAGGCACGCGACGCCACCGAGGTGGAGCGCCGGCCGCTGTCGCAGGTACGGCTGCTCGCGCCGCTGACCCGCCCCGGCAAGGTGGTGGCGATCGGACTCAACTACGCCGACCACGCCGCCGAGGCCGCCGGCA
>DASWDC010000186.1:0-12850 GCA_036395655.1 Actinomycetota bacterium
GCGACCACCTGCTCGGCCGCCAGCTCGACCATGCCGGTCTCGGCCGCGACGAGGTGATCGTGACCGAGGGCGCCCTCCGGCGCGTGGTCGGCGACTACACCCGCGAGGCCGGCGTCCGCAACCTGGAGCGCGAGATCGGCAAGCTGCTGCGTAAGGTGGCGACCCAGATCGCGGCGGGCGAGAAGGACGGCAAGGTGGTCGTCGACGAGGGCGACGTGCCCGGCTACCTCGGGCGCCAGAGGTTCTTCTTCGAGGCGGCCGACCGCACCGCGGTGCCTGGCGTGGCCACCGGCCTGGCGGTCACCGGATTCGGCGGCGACGTGCTGTTCATCGAGGCGAGCGCCATGAACGGCGAGCCCGGGCTGACCCTGACCGGGCAGCTCGGCGACGTGATGAAGGAGTCGGCCACGATCGCGCTCTCCTATGTCCGCGCCCACGCGGCCGAGCTGGGCCTGGACCCGGAGGAGATCGCCAGGCGGCGCGTCCACCTGCACGTCCCGGCGGGGGCGGTGCCCAAGGACGGCCCCAGCGCCGGGACCGCCATGACCACCGCGCTGGTGAGCCTGCTCAGCGGCCGGCCGGTCCGTGCCGAGGTGGGCATGACTGGCGAGGTCACCCTCCAGGGCCGCGTCCTGCCGATCGGCGGCGTCAAGCAGAAGGTGCTGGCCGCCCACCGCGCCGGCCTCAAGGAGGTCATCCTGCCCGAGCGCAACGCCGGCGACCTCGAGGACGTGCCGGAGTCGGTGCGCGAGCAGCTGCGCTTCCACCTCGCCGCCGAGATCGGCGACGTCCTCAAGGAGGCGCTCGCGTAAGGCGCTCGCAAGCCTCGGGGGGAGGCAACGAAAGGGCCCGGGCGGATCTGCCCGGGCCCTTTGGCGTGCCAGGCCTATCGGGTGGCCCTGGTCCTGCGGCTGCGGGTGCTCCAGACCACCAGCGCGCCGATGGCCACGAGCGCGACCGCGAGCAGCGCGTCCCTGCTGCTGGAGTCACCCGTCATCGGCAGGTGCCCGCAGCTGGTCACGGCGGTGTCCTTGGCGGCCATCGTCAGAGTCGCGCCCTGCTTGGTCCAGATGCTCACGTCCACCGTGCGGACGGCGCTCAGGTCGACCCGCAGGGACGACTGCACCGAGCCGTCCGAGTCCGAGTGAACCGGCGCCGGCCCGTCCAGGGTCTTGCCGTCGGCGACGTTGCGGACCAGCAGGAACAGCTGCTGGCTGGCGGGCATCCCCTGGACGACGACGCTCACGCCGCCGCAGGTCGCGCTGCTCACCCGCAGGTCCCTGGGCGTCGACGCGAGCGCCTGGCCGGCGGCGGGGCCGGCGATGGTCAGTGCGCTCAGCAAGGCGGCGGCCAGGACGGCGGGACGGCGGATCAGTGAGATCAGTGACATGTGGTTCCCCCCCATTGAGTAGGGTCGGTGGTCCTATTTGACTTGGCGGCAGGCCCGGCGGTCGGTCTGGAACTGGCCCAGCGCCTTGCTGAGCCGTTCGTCGGTGATGTGCGCGATCAGGTACGAGATGGCCGCGTCCGCGTCGGTGAGCGCGGCGTCGCAGGCGGGTGGCGTCTTCGTCTGGGTCGCCTGGCCCGGCGCGGGATTCGCGGGGCTGGTCGGCGGCCCGGATCCAGACGGGGTCGTGGCGATGCTCTCGACCGGCGCCGCCTTGGCGGTGGAGCGCCCGATCGCGACGCCGCCGATCGCGACGCCGGCCAGCAGCACGAGCAGCGCCGCCAGCAGCAGCGAAAGCTGCCGCGCGCCGCTCACCCGCAGCTCCGGGGCCGTCTCAGCGGCGGCCGGGGCCGAGGCCGCCTGGGCCAGGGACGGGATGGTCCAGACCGGCTCGGCGCTGCTGAGCCGCCGTGGTGGTGGCTCGGCTCCCGCTCCGGCATCTGCTTCCATTGGGATCAGCTCCTCTGGGACCTCCTCGGGGACCTGGGCGGGTGGAGGGGCGGCGACCGGGGCGATCGGCATCCGCAGCGCCCTCGACAGCTCGGTCACGGGGAAGGGGCGGATCAGGAAGCGGCGGGCGTGGTCGGCCGACCAGTCCCGCGTCTCGGCCTCCTGATCGGCCGCGACCAGCAGACGGCCGCGGTAGCGCTCGCGGACCTGCTCACTGACCTCGCGGCGGAGCTGGGTGGGCAGGTCGAGCATGACCGCGTCGGCATCGGGTTGGTCCTGGAGGGTCGCGGCCAATTCCCCGACCGATTCCACCACGGTCAACTCGTCCCGCGGCGAGAGGGCGGCGGCGAATAACGCCACCAGGCTGGTGTCCCTGGAGAGGAGGACGACCTGACGCGGCGCTGGATGGCGCCTGGCCGGCCGTGCTGTCGGTGACCGCATTTCCTGTTCGCGAGGCTCGGTCAAGGTCAGCCTCCCCCCCGACACGAAAGAATCCCCCGGCGATTTTCGCCAGGGGATTCGAACTTCTCGCGCCTTCCGCTGTCAAGAGCCAACTGACGTAGAGCGCTGCTGTTTTCGTTTTCCTGTCGAGCCAGCCAACCAGCTCAGGCAATCAGATCGGACATGAATATCGGTGCGGGGGGAGCCCGTCCCTCCCCCCACACCGATTCATGCCGCCGCCGTCGTCAACTACCGCCGGCGGCGTCCTCCTCCACCGGTGCCGCCGCCACCGGTGCCACCGGTGCCACCGCCGCCACCGGTGCCGCCGCTGGTGAGCTCAAGCAGTGGGAAGGCGCGGTGCCGGCGCGGGGGCGTCAGGAACATCTGCCGGCGAGTGGCGGTGCTGAACCGCTCGAAGCCGTTGTCGGTCGGGTCGACGTTGAACTGCTCCTGCAGGTCGAGCGCCGCGACGTTGCGCCGCATGGTGTTGAAGAAGTCGCTGGTCGGGACGAATGCGGCGAACTCGAGCGTCGGCTGGTTGGAGCCGTCGGGCACGTCCATCGAGGAGAAGCCGGAGCCGTCCACGCGGATGTGGAGCGGGGTGCCGTCGGCCGCCCGCGAGGACCGCTGCAGGCACTGCTCGTGGCCGAGGCGGGGCGTCGGCGTCTCGTCGTTCTGCCCCTGGGCGTCCTTGAGGGCGTCGTCGGCGCCCTGGAACGTGTTGGGGATCAGGGACGGGCCGCCGCCGTTGGTGAAGCCGTCGGCGGCGTTGCCCGGGTTGGGGATCGGGTTGGAGCGGAAGGCGTACTGTACCCGCTCCGAGTAGTCCTCAGCGTCCTCGCCGACCTGGGCGGCATCGCCTGCCTTGGCGTAGAACTGCGCCAGGTCAAGGATCACGTGGGACAGCGGGAGGATGGAGCCGTTGTCGAAGTAGTCGCCGGCATGGGCGGTGGTGAGGTGGGCGACGCTGCTGCCCGCGAAGGTGACGGTCGCGGCGTCCGCGGCGGCGTTGGTCTGCTGGTCCCAGAAGCCCATCCACATCGGCGAGTTGGGGTTGATCCGGTCCGCGTAGGAGAGGTTGTTCTGGTCGGCGACCTTCCGCGTCAGGCCGGGCTGCTGGAAGATGACCCGGGTCGAGGTGAACTGGATCGGCAGGCGCGGCGACGGGATCGACTGCCCGCCGAGGCGGTTGCTGCCCGACAGCCAGCCGAGCACGCTCTGGATGTTGGCGGTGCTGTCGCTCTTCAGGATGATGACCAGGTCGTTGCGCTCGATCCGCACCGGCACGTTGAACGCCCGCTTGGTGATGCCGGGCTGCCCGAAGTCGGTCGGCGCGGCCACCATCTCCTCCAGCACCGAACGCGTCGGGTTGGACGCCAGGCGCGGGATGAGCCGGGTGGCCGTGGCACCACCGCGGGTCCCGAAGCGAAGCCGGTTGAAGTAGGGGGCGCCGTAGGCGATCCAGGTGAACACGCCCGACGGCGAGAACGTGAACACCTGCTCGATGGTGTTCAGCGCGTTGGCCAAGGCGGTCTGGTCGGCCAGGGTGGGCGTGCGCGTCAGCCGGGCGGTGGTCATGTTCTGGAACACCGGGCCGAGGCGCACCTCGACGTCGCCGGCGCCGTCGTTCCGGGTGAACGCCGGCGGGATGAAGTCGCCGATGGCGAACTGGATGTCGGGGAGCGGAGTGGTCGCCGCTCCCGCCTTCAGGCGAAGCGGCTTGTCGGCCAGGGCTTCGAGCATGCCGAAGGTTGCCGCCGCACCGGCGAGCACGCCGCCGGCTTTGAGCATGGTGCGCCGCTTGACATGCGAGTCGTCAAGCAGGGCTGGCTGGGGGTGAGCCATTGCCGGTCTCCTTCTGCCTTCTGCCGGCTGGTCATCAGGTGACCGCCGGCGACACGTGGGGGTCGTGCTGGCAGGACTGGGATCGTTCCGGCACGCGACGGGGTCGTGCGGGTACGTGGAACTCTGCTCAAGCAGAGGTGCGCAACATGAAGCTGGCTATCGCCGCCTCCTTCTTTCCGCCTGCCGGCTGATCGTCCGGATCGCCGGCGACACGTCGGGGTCGTGCGTAACGCGATGGGGGGATCGCGTGACGGGAAGAGGTGTTGATTGCAGCGAACCATACAGCACCGCGACTAAGTTTCCAAATCCGCATGAAACGACGGCTGCGCAATGGGAGAGGCAATGCGAGGACACCGAGAAGGCGAAGACCCGCCGCTGGGCGCAACCAGCCCGTGCAGCGCAAATTCCGTGCAACAGGCGTGCAAATATCGATGCAACGGAACATGGAGCGTGGAAGGCCTTGAGAAGGCAAAAAGAAAGGGCGGCGCCGCGACCCGCTCGCTGCCGACCGACCGCTCAGCGGTTCAGGCTGCGAGGTCCCCCCAGGAAGCCGCGACGCCACCTTCACTAGGACAGGCGTGATCGGAGCCGGATGGATACGGGCGAGGCGGAAGTTTTTCGCCGATCAGCCGCGAGCTGCCGCTTCCCGACCGATCTCACCGAACGTGACGGGTCCCCACATACTGAGATCTCGGCAATGTCCCCCACTTGCCCGCAAGCCCGTCGCGAACCCCGTTATCATCCCTCTGAGCTGCGGAAATCGCTTGATCGCTCGCAACGAGCGCTACGACTGATTCGGGGATCTCTAGGTAGAACAACGGATTCAGTAGTTTTGTCGAAGACAGGTAGTGTCCCCGGTGGGACAACAGCCGTGTCCAACCCGGACGACCACCGAAGGGGTGTCGCGCATGAGCCGCACCAGCCGACCGACCTACCTACGGACCTCCGAGGTCGCTGGCCTCCTCCATGTCTCGCCGAAGACCGTGTCACGTTGGGCCCAGGAAGGCAAGCTCCCCTTCCTCCGCACCCTCGGCGGGCACCGGCGCTACCCGGACTCCGAAATCCGCGCCCTCGCCGACGAGCTGCGCATGTGGCCGGTGGTGGAGACCCCCCGCGCCGAGAATGAGTAACCGCCGTTCCCACGGCGGGCTGGCGGCTCGCTAGCCTGCCGTGGGGGCGTCCAGCAGCTTCTCCAGCAGGATGCGGGTCCCGTTCAGGCCCGCGTCCACCACCACCCGGTCCATCAGGGCGTGCATGATGTAGAGCCCGCGGCCGCGGTTCTGGGAAGGATGGGCGCGCCGCGAGATCGCCGCCCGGGAGTTGTCGAGCCCAGGGCCCCGGTCCTGGACCTGGAAGGTGAACAGGACGCCGTCCGAAAGCGCCCAGCGGATCACCATCACCGATTCCCGCTCGCCCCAGGACCCGTGGACGACGGCGTTGGTGACCGCCTCGCTGGTGGCGAGCAGGATGCTGTCGGCGGCGTCCTCGGCGATGCCCCAGCGGTCCAGGTCGCGCGAGAGCAGCGCCCGCACGGTCGGCACCGAGTCGCTGCGGCACGGCAGCAGCAGATGCGCTGTCGGGTGTGCCGTCCTCGCCGTCGGTTCCTGCACTGGTTCTCCCCGTTTGTAGCGCTTTCGCCTGGTTCAAAGAGCCACGCGCGGCCCCTCTCTGATACAACGGACCGGGCTGATCAGTCCAACTCGGCAGCTCGGCGGCCGATTTCCCGCTGCCCCTCCGGGCACAGCCCGAGCATCTCGCAGGAGGCGCACCAGGGCCCCGTCCGGGGCGTGAACCGCTCGTCTTTCCGCAGCGTGGCGGCCACGTCGAGGATCTCGCCGAGGCGCTCGCGCAGCACCTCGGGCGGGCGCTCGGTGCGGATCTGCTCGCCGGCGACCACAAAATCCAGCACCAGCCCGGTGACCGGGCGCTCCAGCCGCCGCTCGACCAGCGCCGCGTAGATGGTGAGCGCCTCGTCCGCGTCGGCTGCCGCCTGGGTCACCGGCCGGCGCCCGGTCTTGTAGTCGACCACCACCAGGCCGCCCCCGTTGCCGCCCCCGTTCCGGGCGCCCACGCCGACGGGGCCGCGGTCGGCGTCGACCCGGTCGAGGCGCCCCTTGAACACCACCCCGCGCCAGGCCGCCTGCAGGCTCAGCTCGGTGGCCTGAGGGACGACGGTGGTGTCAGCACGCTCGTACCAGGCGCGCAGCGCCTCGACGCCGCGGGCCCGCTCGCGGTCCTGCTCCGCGGCGTTACGATAGCCCTCCCGCACCCACGACCGCTTGAAGAGCTCCAGCAGCCCGTCGAGGCTGCGGCGCGCCACCGGCAGCCGGAAGAACTCGCGCAGGGCCGCGTGCACGGTGGTCCCGAACGACTGCGGCGCGGTCATGCGCGAGCGCGAGCGCTGCCCGTCGACATAGAGAAACCGGTACAGGCGTGGGCAGAGCCGGTAGCGCTCCAGCGCCGACGGGCTCAACACCGCCGCGCGGCCGGCGTCGAACCCGGGCAGGAGCTGCTGCCCCGCCGTGACCGTCCTCCGAGGGCTCATCCTCTGAGGCTACGCCACCCCTGTGTCATTCGGCCGGAATGTCGGTCGGCTCGGCTCGCGCCAGCAGGCGCTCCACCACAGCCTCCGGGGTGCGCTCGACACCCAGGCGGTAGCCGGTGAGGGCACCGTGGTCGTCGGAGGCGCCGGTCGTCTCCAGGCCGAGCTCGGCGGCCAGGGCGCGCCAGCGGGCGCGATCGGTGGGCGGCTGGTCGGGGTGGTCGACCTCCAGGCCGGCCATGCCAGCCTCAGCCATGGCGCGGATGGTGGGCTCTGGCACTGGTCTGGCACCGGCGTGGATCGAGGGGTGGGCGAGCACCGCCACCCCGCCCGCGCCGCGGATGAGCCGCACCGCCTCGACCGGCGTGACCGCGTCCTTGGGAACGTAGGCGCGGCCGCCGGTGCCGATCCACTCGGGCGCGAACGCGTCCGGGACGCTGGCGACCACCCCAGCCTCCACCATGGCGCGGGCCACGTGCGGCCGCCCGACCGACCCGCCGTCGGCGAGCTCCAGGACCCGCTCGATGCTGACCGGCGCGCCGAGCTCCCGCAGGCGCTCGACCATTTGGCGCGCCCGTCCGACCCGCCCCGATCGGATCCATTCGCGCCGTCGCGCGAAGTTCGGCTCGGTTGGGTCGAAGGCCAGGCCGAGCACGTGGACCGGCTGCCCCTCCAGCTCAGCGGACAGCTCCACCCCGGTGAGCACGGCCACGGCGGGTCCGCGGGCGGCGGCCGCGCGGGCCTGCTCGACCCCGTCGGTGGTGTCGTGATCGGTGAGGGCGATGCCGGCCAGGCCGCGCTCGGCGGCCAGCGCCACCACCTCGTCGGGGGTCAGGGTCCCGTCGGAGCGGGTGGAGTGGGTGTGGAGGTCGAATCCGGAGGAGGGCATGGGCCGAGGGTACCGGCGTGGCACCGGCCGGCGCCCGAACGCCTCCGGAGCGGCCTCCGGAGCGGCCATCGGGCGGCCAGCGGAGCGGACGACCGGAAGAGGTGCCCGAACGACGAAGAACCCGCGCTGCTCGGCCGCGCCGCGGCTCCGCCTTGGACACAATCCGGTAACGGCGTGGTTGGCTCGGCCATTCGACGCCGATACTCCGTGCAAAGATTGCCGTATTGCTTCCCGCGGCGAGGAGGTCCTCGACAACTGTGTCTTTGCTGATGCTCGCCATCGTCGCGCTCTTCCCGGTCAGCTTGCTCGCCATTCTGCTGTTGACTTCCGGGCTGGAGGGACGCGTGATCAGCTCGGAGTCGGCGCAGACCCCCGTTGGCGGAAAGCACCTGCGCAGCCGCCTCCGCTCCAGGACCAGGACCGGAACCGGAAGCTGAGCGCCCTCTCCCCCAGAGCCTCCATCTAGGTTTCCACCGCGGCTGGCGGTGGTATTCGCTTCCGCGTCACCACTCGTCTGGCGTGGACGAGACAACCTGGAGGTCATCATGGCCACGGCGGTCAACCAGCCCCCGTCCCCGCCTCCCCCGCCGCCGCGGGCCCGCCGTGCCGGGTCGTCGTGGTGGTACCTGCTGCTGCTGGTGCCGTTCGTCGGCACCCTGTGGCCGCCGTTCTACGCCAAGGCCACCCCGCGCCTCGGCGGCTTCCCGTTCTTCTACTGGTACCAGTTCCTCATGGTGCTGGTGGGGGTGGCGGTCACCGTCGTCGTCTACCTGGCGACCACGAGGAGGAGGGCTGGCCGGTGAACATCAACGGGGTCGCCCTCTCGGTCTTCATCTTCTTCTTCCTGCTGGTCACCGTGCTCGGGTTCGTCGCGGCCCGCTGGCGCCGCGCGGACCTGCGCCACCTCAACGAGTGGGGGCTTGGCGGCCGCAGCTTCGGCACCGTGATCACCTGGTTCCTGCTCGGCGGCGACCTGTACACCGCCTACACCTTCGTGGCCGTGCCGGCGCTGGTGTTCGGCACCGGCGCGCCGGGCATGTTCGCGCTGCCCTACACGATCATCGTCTATCCGCTGGTGTTCCTGATCATGCCGAGGCTGTGGTCGGTCGCCCACCGCCATCAGTACGTCACTCCCTCGGACTTCGTGCGCGGCCGCTACGGCAGCCCGGGCCTGGCGCTGGCGGTGGCGCTCACCGGGATCCTGGCGACCATGCCCTACATCGCGCTGCAGCTGGTGGGCATCCAGGTGGTGCTGCAGGCGATGGGCATCAGCGGCAGCGGCGTGGCCCGCGACCTGCCGCTGTTCCTCGCCTTCGCGATCCTGGCGGTCTACACCTACCAGAGCGGGCTGCGCGCCCCGGCGCTGATCGCCTTCGTCAAGGACGCGCTGATCTACATCACCGTCCTGGTGGCCATCTTCTACATCCCCCACAAGCTCGGCGGCTGGAGCCACATCTTCGGCGCTGCCCAGGCGACGCTGCCGCACCGGGCCAAGCCGGCCTCGCTGATCCTGACACCCAAGCAGTATGTGTCGTACTCGACGCTGGCGCTCGGCTCAGCGCTGGCCCTGTTCATGTATCCGCATTCGATCACCGGGGTGCTGAGCGCGCGCGACCGCAACGTGGTGCGGCGCAACGCCGCGATCCTGCCCGCCTACAGCTTCCTGCTCGGGCTGATCGCCCTGCTCGGCTACATGGCGATCGCCGCCGGGGTCAAGACCAGCAACGCCAACCAGGCGGTGCCGCTGCTGTTCAACCTCACCTTCCCGTCGTGGTTCCGGGGGTTCGCCTTCGCGGCGGTGGCGATCGGGGCGCTGGTGCCGGCCGCGATCATGTCGATCGCGGCGGCCAACCTGTTCACCCGCAACGTCTACCGGGAGTTCTTCCGACCCGACGCCACCCCTGCCGAGGAGGCGGGCGTGGCGCGGCTGGTCTCGCTGGTGGTCAAGCTCGGCGCGCTGGCGTTCATCCTGCTCGTCAAGCAGGACTTCGCCATCCAGTTCCAGCTCCTCGGCGGGGTCTGGGTCCTGCAGACCTTCCCGGCGATCGTGCTCGGCCTGTACACCCGCTGGTTCCACCGCTGGGCGCTGCTGTGCGGCTGGGCGGTCGGCATGGCCAGCGGCACCTGGATGGCGGCGACCCAGCACTTCAAGCAGTCGACGGTGCCCTTCAACCTCTTCGGCATCAAGTTCACCGCCTACGCGGCGCTCGCCGCCTTCGTGCTGAACCTGCTGGTGGCCATGGTGCTCACGCCGCTGTTCAACGCCATGCGGGCGCCGAGCGGCAGCGACGAGACCACCCCGCCCGACTACGAGGTCGAGGCGGCCCCGCCGATCCGCGTCGGCACCGGAGAGCCGTCGCTCTAGTCGCTGTCCGAGAACCTGCCACCATGTGCGGGTGAGCGATGAGCGTGACCCGCCCGCCGGCCGGCCCCCGGTCCCGACCGTCGCGGTCGGTCTGGTCGCCCGCGATCCCAGCGGGCGGCTGTTGCTGGTGCGGCGCGGCCACCCGCCCTCGGAGGGCCTGTGGTCGCTGCCGGGCGGGCGCGTCGAGGCCGGCGAGACGCTCGCCGAGGCGGCCGCCCGGGAGTTGCGCGAGGAGACCGGCCTGGCGGCCCGCATCGGCACGATCGCCGGTGTGGTCGAGCGGATCGGCGAGGGCTACCACTACGTGATCGCCGACCTGTGGGCCGAGCTGGACGGCGACAGCCCGGCGCCGGCCGCCGCCAGCGACGCCGCCGCGGTCCGCCTGGTCGAGCTGGAGGCGCTGCCCGGCCTCGACCTGACCCCTGGACTGGCGGAGTTCCTGGAGGGGATCGGCTGCTGGCCGCCTGGCGAGCACGCCCCCGGGTAGGTCCAGCGGCTACGCTGTGCGGGTATGCCTGAGCTTCCCGAGGTTGAGTCCGTCCGGCGGCAGCTCGAACCGGAGCTGCGCGGCCGTCGCGTGGTCGCTGTCTGGGCCGACCGGCAGCGCCGCTTCCATCAGGTCGAGCGGCTCGCGGGCCATACGGTGGAGGCGGTGGGCCGTCGCGGCAAGTTCCTCGTCTGCCCGCTCGACGGCGGCCTGGAACTGGTCATGCACCTCGGCATGACCGGCGTGCTGGGGATCCGCCGGGCTGGCCTGGACGGCGAGGCCGCCCCCTACACGCGCGCCCGGCTGTCCCTGGACGACGGCCGGGAGCTGACCTTTCAGGACGTGCGCCGGTTCGGCGGCCTGGCGGTGGTCGAGGCGGGCGCCTACGGGACGGTCCTGCCGGCTCTGGCCCGTCTCGGCCCCGAGCCGCTGTCGGACGCGTTCGACCCGGCGCGCTTCGCCCGCGACTTGGCCGCCACCCGCGCACCGGTCAAGCCGTATCTGCTCAGCCAGCGGCCGGTCGCCGGGGTCGGCAACATCTACGCCGACGAGGCGCTGTGGCTGGCGCGGATCCACCCGGCCTCCCGGAGGGTCGGGCGGGCGCGTGCCCTGCTCCTGCACGCCGCCATCCGCGAGGTCCTCGCCCAGGCGATCGAACGGGAGGGCACCACCTTCCGCGACTACCGGATGCTCAACGGCGAGAGCGGCCGCAACGCCACCTTCCTGACCGCCTACGGCCAGGCCGGCCGCCCCTGCCCGCGCTGCGGCACGCCCCTCCGCAAGATCACCCTCGGCGGGCGGGGAACGACCTTCTGCCCCACCTGCCAGCGCCACTGACCCGACCAGGGAGGATGGAGACATGCCAGAAGGCAGCGAACCCGAGCTGTCCCCGCGGGCGTCGGACGCCGAACGCAACCAGACGGTCGACCAGCTGCGCACGGCGTTTGTCGAGGGGCGGCTCAACGACGACGAGTTCGACCAGCGGATGCGCGCCGCCCTGACCGCGCGGACCCACGCGGACCTCAACCGCCTCCTCACCGACCTGCCGCAGGCGACTGTGGTGGCGGCCCCGGCCACGGCGACGCCCTCGCCCCTGATCGGCGGGACCGCGCCCGGCGCGCCCGCCACCCACTGGGCCGTCGCGGTCATGAGCGGCACCCGCCGGCACGGCCGCTGGAAGGCGCCGCCCGCGATCAACGCCGTCGCCATCATGGGCGGCTGCGAGCTGGACTTCCGCGCCGCCACCTTCTCCAGTCAGACGACCACGGTGACGGTCGCCTGTATCATGGGCGGGGTCGAGATCACCGTGCCGCCCGGCATCCGCGTGGAATGGCACGGCTTCGCCCTCATGGGCGGCATGGAGGACCGGGTCGACGAGACCGACCTGCCAGCCGGGGCCCCGGTCCTGATCGTCCGCGGGTTCGTCATGATGGGCGGCGTCGAGATCCAGACCAAGGCCCCCAAGGACAAGGACAACGGCCAGCGCCGCGCCCTGCCCTGAGGTCCATGCCGCTACCGCCCGGGGAGCCTGCCCCAGAACAGGATCCGCTTATACGGATAGGGGTAGGGGTGGAGGTCGCCAAGGCGCTCCAGCAGGCGTTCGCGGTAGGCGGCCAGGAACCGCTCGTACAGCTCGGCGGGCAGGTGGCGCTGGTACCAGGTGAGCAGGGTGCCCTTCACCCACTCGACCACGTCGGCGGGGCCGGGCAGGTGGTGCAGGAAGACCTGCAGCCGGACGTGCTGCTCCACGAAGCCGAGCCGGTCGAGCGCGAGCGCGTACCAGTCGGGTTCCCGCACGTTCACCGGGCGCCCGCCACCGCCGAGCACCTCCCGGAACGGCGCCTCGCCGGCCAGTTCCCAGGCGACCACGTGGGCGAGGTGGTCGTCGTTGGCCGGAATCTGGACGGCGAGCTGCCCCCCGGGGGCGAGCGCGGCGGCGAAGCCGGTGAGCAACGCCTCGTGGTCGCTGACCCATTGCAGGGCGGCGTTGGAGAAGAGCACGTCCCAGCCGCCCCCAGCCCCGGATTCGGCCCGGGCTCTGGCGCCAAAGGCTGCGATGTCGCCGGACTCGAAGTGGAGACCGCCGCCCGCCGCTGCCTCCGTGCGCGCCAGCATGGCGGCGGAGTTGTCGATCCCGACCGTCTCGCTGGCCCCGAGGTGCCGGTGCAGCTCGGCGGTGAGCGCCCCGGTGCCGCAACCGAGGTCCGCCGCCCGGCCGCCGGGGGCCGGCTCGACCAGGGCGAGCAGCTCGAAGAAGGGCGCGTTGCGCTCAGCGGCGAAGCGTTCGTACTGCGCCGGATCCCAGGTGTCCCGCATCTCCGTCCTCCGGGGTGATAGCGCGTGTCGGCGCCGCAACTGTACTGACGCGCCTCAAGGAGGCGGGC
>DASWDC010000187.1:0-2799 GCA_036395655.1 Actinomycetota bacterium
AACGCCCCCGCCGAGAACCCGCTGGTCGACGCGTCCGCCGATGACGTGTTCCACCACGGCAACTTCCTCACCGCCACCCTCACCCTGGCGCTCGACAAGGCACGCGCCGCGCTCTTCCAGGCCGCCGCCCTGTCAGCCGCCCGCTGCGCCGCGCTGATGGAGCCCGAGCTCACCGGCCTCCGGCCATTCCTCGCCGACGGCCCGGCGACCAGCTCGGGCCTGATGATGCTCGAGTACGTCGCCCACTCCGCCCTCGCCGACCTGCGCCTCCACGCCACCCCCGCCACCCTCGGCTGCGCCGTCCTCTCCCGCGGCGTCGAGGAGCACGCCAGCTTCGCCACCCAAGCCGCCTGGCGCCTGACCGACTCGCGCCCCGCCTACGAGACCGTACTCGCCTGCGAGCTGCTCGCCGCCACCCGCGCCGTGCGCCTCAATGCCAATGCCGCCGTCCCGGCCGCCCTGCGCCCGGTCCTGACATGCACCGGCACAGCGCTCGACCCACGCACCGAGGACCGCCCGCTCGACGCCGACCTGGCCACGGCCACCACGCTGCTCCCGGAGCTGGCCGAGTTCGCCGAGCCCACCCGCGCCGCCGCGGCGCGGAGCCCGGAACACCGGTCAGGGTCGAGGCCGCGGGAGGCCGTTAGTAGGCGATCGTGATCCGGCGGCGGATGGCATCGCCCTGCTCCAGCTCGTCCACGAAGGCGATGGCGTAGTCCGGGATCGAGATGCGGCTGTTGCCCTCCGCGTCGGTGAGCAGCTGGTCGCCGCCGATGCGGAACTGGCCCGTCCGCTCGCCCGGACCGATCAGCGCGGCAGGGGAGATGTAGGTCCAGTCGAGGTCGGTGATGGTCCGGTAGACCTCGAGCGCGTCGGCGTGGGCCTGTGCCGTCGGCTTCCAGGCCGGCGGGAAGTCCGGGGTGTCGATCACCCGCACGCCGGGGGCGGCCTCGAGGCTGCCCGCCCCGCCGACCACCACCAGGCGGGGCACGCCCGCCTGGCGCAACCCGTCGATCAGCGCTTTGGCGGCGGCGACCAGCTCCTGCGGGTCGTCGCTTGAGCCGCGGATCGGGCCGATGGCCGAGGCGACCGCGTCATGGCCAGGAGCGAGCCGCGCGACGGCGCCCGGGTCGGTGAGGTCCCCGGTTGTCACCGTCAGGTTCGGGTTCGACAGGTCGCCGGCCGGACCGTGGCGCGTCGCGCCGGTGACCTGGTGGCCGCGGCCGAGCAGTTCGGTGGCGATCTGGCTGCCGATGGCGCCGCTGGCGCCGAACAACAGAACCTTCATCGATGGGCTCCTTCGGGATGGAGGTGGGTGGGTCGAACGCTCAGATCCCGCCCGGGGTGGTGGCGCCGTAGCGCTCCTTCGCGCGGTCCAGGTCGAGCGGGCCGATGCGCTTGCGGGCGGCGAGCGCGGCCTGGTCGAGCAGTTCGGCGGGGACGATCCAGGCGACCTCGAACTCGAGGCCGTCGGGGTCCTTGGCGTAGAGGCTCTTGGTGGTGCCGTGGTCGGAGGCGCCGACCAGGGAGCCGCGCTCGCGCAGCAGCCCCGCCAGCCGCTCCAGCTCGGCGAGGGTGTCGACCTCCCAGGCGAGGTGGTAGAGGCCGACGGTGTGGCGTCCGGCCGCGGAGTCGGCGGCGGCCGAGCCGATCTCGAACAGGCCGAGGTCGTGGTCGTTGGTCGACCCGGGTGCCTGCAGGAACACCGCGCCGCCGAAGCCCTCCGGGGTCATGTTGACCGCGCGGAAGCCGAGGACCTCCTGGTAGAAGGAGGCGCTGCGCCGCAGGTCGCGGACGAACAGCACCGCGTGGTTCAGGCGGGTGATCGGCATGATTTCCTCCGTTGGTGGTTGAAGCCTCAACGGTGACCGGCAGCCTATCGCCGATTAGTTGATCTGTCAATTAAATCCCGTTACAGTGGGTGGGTGAACCAACCCAACTGGCTGGACCCCGACGAGCTGCGGGCCTGGCGCACCTTTGTCGAGGCCACACAGCTGTTGTTCGACCGGCTCGACCGGCAGCTGCAGCAGGACTCAGGCCTCTCCCACGCCGACTACGAGCTGCTGATTCGCCTTTCCGAGGCCGCTGACCAGCGCATGCGCATGTCGGAGCTGGCCGAGCAGACGCTGTTCTCGCGCAGCCGCCTCTCCCACGCCATCGCCCGTATCGAGCAGGCCGGCTGGGTCCGCCGCGAGGGCTGCCCAAGCGACAAACGGGGCACCTTCGCCGTGCTCACCCCCGAAGGCCGCCAGGTCCTGGAGGCCGCCGCCCCCGGGCATGTTGCCGCTGTCCGCCACCACCTGTTCGACCAGCTCACCCCTGTCCAGCGGCGCCAGCTCCAGCAGATCGCCAACCGCATCCGCGAGCAGCTCGGCCACCCTTGAGTCCCCACCACCGCGTCTGGTTCTGCTGGAACATTCCAAGCGGGCGACAAACCGCCGAACGGCGCATGTCAGCCACCGGACAGCCGCGCAGACGGCTCGTTGTGCTGGTTGCGTTGACATCACAAGTTGAACGAATGCGGCCTTGCTTGCTGTGCTTGACATCACAAGTTAAACGGTCATATTGTCACATTCCGGTTTGTTCCAGTCTGATCCGCTCTGATCCCATGCCTGCCGCTGCGCACGGAACAGAAGGGACGGTACGACCATGCAGCTGCCACGGCCGAGGTTCCCCTCCCACCTTCCCGCCTCCGCCCTCCGGACGTCCCTGCGCGCCGTCACAGCGCTCGGGCTGCTCCTGGCCGCGGTGGTCACTGGCGGCGCCAGCGTCAGCGTTGGCTCACCGGCCGCCTCCGGC
>DASWDC010000188.1:0-7622 GCA_036395655.1 Actinomycetota bacterium
CGTCGTGGAGGGACTCCAGCAGCGCCCGCACGGTCTGGGACTTGCCGCCGCCGGTGGCGCCGCAGACGAACACGTGCCGGTTCAAGGTTGCCTTTGAGATCGGCATCGGCCCGGCCGCAAGGCGGTGGAACTGGAGGAGGCGCTCGGCGCCGAGTTCGACGAGGGCGACTTCGGCGCTTCGCCGTTCCGCGCGCCCAGCGAGCTGCTGGCCGCGATCGCGCGCCCGCCCACCCGCGAGCTGCCCGGCATCCGCATGGTCGCCGCCTCCACCTTCGACGTCACCCCGGAATCCACTGGCGACCTGACCCTTGGCGAGGTCCTGGACCAGGGCCTCAACCCGGCCGGGCCGATGCCGATCTCAAAGGCAACCTTGAACCGGCACGTGTTCGTCTGCGGCGCCACCGGCGGCGGCAAGTCCCAGACCGTGCGGGCGCTGCTGGAGTCCCTCCACGACGCCGGTGTGCCGTGGTTGGTGATCGAACCGGCCAAGGCCGAGTACGGCCGCATGGCCGGCCGCCTCAAGGGCCGCGGCGAGGTGCTGGTGATCAAGCCAGGCCAGCCCGACCAGATCCCCGGCTCCCTGAACCCGCTGGAACCCGAGCCCGGCTTCCCGCTGCAGACCCACATCGACCTGGTCCGGGCGCTGTTTTTGGCCGCGTTCGAGGCGGAGGAGCCGCTGCCGCAGGTGCTGTCCTACGCGCTCTCCCGCTGCTACGAGGAGATGGGCTGGGAGCTGGCACTGGGCGAGTCCAAGATCGAGGGGGTCACGCCGAAGTACCCGACCCTTGGCGAACTGCAGCGGGTCGCCCGCGACGTGGTCGAGAAGATCGGCTACGGCGACGAGGTCGAAGACAACGTCAAGGGCTTCATCGACGTGCGCATCGGTTCGCTGCGCCTGGGCACGCCCGGACGCTTCTTCGAGGGCGGCCACCCGCTGGACCTGGCCGCGCTGCTGCGCCGCAACGTCGTGCTGGAGCTGGAGGACATCGGCAACGACCAGGACAAGGCCTTCTTCATGGGCACCGTGGTGATTCGTCTGGTGGAGCACCTGCGCATGCGCTACGGCACCACCGAGGGCGACGTCGGGCTGCGCCACATGACCGTGGTGGAGGAGGCCCACCGCCTGCTCAAGAACGTGGAGGAGGGCAGCCCCGCCGCGCACGCCGTGGAGCTGTTCGCGGGGCTGTTGGCCGAGATCCGCGCCTACGGCGAGGGGATCCTGGTGGCCGAGCAGATCCCCAGCAAGCTGCTGACCGACGTGATCAAGAACAGCGCCCTGAAGATCGTGCACCGCCTGCCCGCCAACGACGACCGCGAGTTCGTCGGGGCCACCATGAACCTCACCCCCGAGCAGGCCGACTACGTGGTCACCCTGCCGCCGGGGCAGGCGGCGGTGTTCGCCGACGCCATGGACCGGCCGCTGCTGGTGCGCATGCCCCTTGGCGAGCAGCGCGAGCAGGTGGCAGGGGCGCTGCACACCCCGCCGCTGCTGCGCTCCCGCAGTGCCTGCTGCGGCAAGGCCTGCCAGCGGCGCCCCTGCACGCTGCGGGAGCTGACCAAGGCCAAGCGCTCCGCCGAGGACCCCCGCCTGACCCTGTGGATCGAGCTGCTGATGGCCTCCCACCTGGTCGGGGAGACCGAGCCCGCCCCCGACCCGGTGTGGCTCGCCCAGCTCCGCGACAGCGTCGAGGCGCGGCAGCTCGACTGCGCCATCGGGCAGCTCGCCCAGGCCGCCATCGACTCCCGCTACGCCGGCCTGGCCGCCTTCTACCAGCCGGAGGAGCTGGCCAAGCACGTGGCCGACCGGGTCCGCGCGTGGCTGTTCGAGCGCCAGAGCCGCCGCAAGACCACCTGCGACGGCAGCGAGATCACCTGGTACGCGGGCAAGTACCGCTGGATCGACGTGCTCCGCGCCCTCCAGGAGGACCACGGCGACCGCATGCAGCCCCACCCGAAGACAGACGAGTGGACCGCCCGCGGCATCCGCCTGGACGGCCCCACCTGGGCCGAGCAGCTCTCCCAGCTGCAGTCCCACCCGCTCGTGTGGGGCTCGTCCTACAAGACCATCTGGGGCGACGACGACCCCTGCGCGGTCGAACGCGCCGCCGAGGCCCTCAGCTTCGCCGAGGACCTGGTCGAACGGATCGAAGCCGCCACCGGCTTCCTGAAAGTCGAATGCCCCTGGCCCGCCGCGCGCCTGTACCCGCGCCTATGGGCCAAGCGCAAGGAGGGTCCGAGCTGATGGGCGCAAACGACAAGAAGGGCGCGGAGAGGGCCGGCGGGGCGCTGCAGGGTCTGGGCCCCAAAGACGACTTGGGCCAGCTGGACCTGGTCTCGCAGGGCGGGACGGCCGGCGACGTCGGCGGCGACAACACCGTCAACAACGTGAATGTCGACCTGATCAAGACCGGCGACATCTCCGCGATCCCGATGTAGGCAGAAGGGCGCATCCTCCATGGCTGAGGCCGACCGGAAGAAGAAGGGGAAGGGCAGAGATAGGGGCGGGCGTCGGTCGGACCTGGGCGTGCCTGAGCCCGACGTTCTCTCGTCTGAGGTTCTCAACCTGCATTGGGAGGGCAAGGACGGCCAGATGCTCGACGTGAGGCGCGCGGGCGGCGAGGGTCCCCTCCACATGGGCGTCAACCAGGACAAGCGCGGAGTCAGCATCAACGTCAACGGCGAAACCGAGCAGCAGCCCGATCAGCTCAAGGAGGCCGCTGATCGGTTTCGCGGGAACGTGGTGGACGGCTTCATCGACCACGATCGCAACATCTTTGGTAAGGAACGGCTCGTGGGCGAAGGCGTCCTGGCAGACGGCAGGAAGGTCAAGCTGGATGGTGGCAGGGACATCTTTGGCGGAGCCCACGTCAACGAGCAATGGGGTCCCGACGCTAGCGGTACCGGCGAGGGCAGGGGCAGGGACGCAGGAGGTCTTCCTCCCCCCGAGGCTCCCTCTGCGCCCGATGCGCCCGAGCCTCCTCTGCCTCCCAAGTGAGGTGTAGGTCCCCTTACCCCGCGTTGGTCTTGCGGGCGGCGCGGTGGCGGGTGAGGCGCTCGTAGAGGGCGCGGGTCTCCTCGTGGAGGGTGTCGTAGGGCTCCAGGTTCTCTTCGTCGAGGCGGAGGAGCAGCTCGTCCATGACTGCTTCGACGCCGGCGGGGTTGCCGGCGGCGTCGGCGGCGAGCATCAGCTTGCGGTACAGGCGCTCGTCGTAGGGGGCGGTCACGAGGCCCCGGCGGGCGGCCCATTGGCAGCCGCCGTGGTCGCCGGCATGGAGCAGCAGGCCGGCGAGGTGGTCGGCGGCGTCGACGATCGATGATTCCATCACCGGGACCTCGTCGAGCTGGGCCCAGCCGTAGGAGCGCGGCTTGGCGCCTTGGAATGTGCGGCCGCGGACCAGCTCCAGGGCGCGGCGCAGGTCGGCGGCGCCGTCCTCGCCCTGGCCGTAGCCGCGCTCGGCCAGCGTGTGGAAGCGGGTCCAGTCCAGCCCCACTGACGGGTCCAGCCGGTAGATGCCGTTGCGGGCGTGGGGCAGGCGCGGCTCGCCGTCGGGGGTCATGCCGAG
Source organism: Actinomycetota bacterium (assembly GCA_036395655.1). GTDB lineage: Bacteria > Actinomycetota > CALGFH01 > CALGFH01 > CALGFH01 > DASWDC01. Next base: position 3,564 of record DASWDC010000188.1, read on the forward strand.
GTAGGCGCGGGCCACCGCGGTGGTGGTGTTGAGGGTGCCCTTGGCCGGCGGGCGGCCGGGCCACAGCGCCTCGGAGAGCTGGTCGCCGTCGACGCCGTCCGGGTGGAGCGCCAGGAACACGATCAGTTCCTCGGACTTGCCGCGCTCGACCCGGTCGATGCCGCCGATCTCGACCTTGCCGAGCACGCGCACCTCGACCTCGGACTCGTCGTCCATCTCCGGGTCGGGGATCACCCGGCTGCTGAGGCGCAGCTCGTGCAGGTGCGGCGTCTTGCGCGGCTCGGCCTCGGCTCCGGGCTCCGGCTCCGGCTCGCCGGTCGCGGGCGCGCCGTCTGCGCTCTCTGCGGGCTCGCTCTCTGCGGGCTCGCTGCTCGCGGCGGCCGCCGTGGGCACGGCAACCTCGTCGTGCTCTGCGGGCTCTGTGCTGGTCACATCAGACCCTTCATCGGTCTCGGTCTCGATGCCGTCCTCATCGAGCTTGTCGTCGTAGTCGTCGTCGATGGGAACTGGCGCTGGCCGTGGCCGGCGGAAGGGCCGGCGGGCCGGCTCCCGCATGGGATCCGGGATGGGGACGTCGTCCCGCGTGGTGGTGTCGAGCAGCCGGGCGATCCCGTCGTAGTCGTCCGGGTCGAGCCGCTGCGGCACCACGTCGACGCCGAACTGGGGCAGGTGGAGGAGCTCGCCAGCGGCCTCGGGAAGGTCCAGGGTCCAGCGGGCCCCGGAGACCTCTCCGGCGGCGATCACCGCGGCGACCGGTGAGCGGGAGGGCACGGCGGTGAGCGCGACCAGCCGGGTGACCTCCTCGGCGGTGGGCCGTTCCGCGCACAGCACCACCGCCGGGACCCAGCCGTCCGGGGTGGTGCCGGCGATCCGGCCGGCCAGCACCGAGCGGGCGCCGGTCTCGCCGAGCAGGTCGGCGACGTCGTCGGCCTTGTGCTCCAGCCACGGCAGCATCTCCCGGACGCTGGCGACGGTGCGGGCCCGCTCCAGCCGCTGCAGCTCGCCGCCGAAGCCGACCAGGACCAGCTCGATGTAGTCGGCCCAGCGGCAGGTGGCCAGCTCCACCGCGAACGAGGTGAGCACCGCCCTGGCCGCGTCCTCGTCGCCGCCGAGGGCGGTCAGGCCGGGAGACTCCAGGTTGACCAGCAGCAGCCCGTTGCTGGTCCGCCCGAGCGTCACCAGCGCCGGCACCGGCGAGACAGCGTCGCCGGCCGCCTCCCGGAGCCGCTCCAGCGGCACCTCGACCGGCAGGCCCCAGCGGCGGCGGGAGTACGACAGCACGAACGGCTCGGGCGCGGCCGGCGCCTCGGTGGCCAGCAGGATCTCCATCATCTCGTTGCTGACCAGCACGCCGACGACCTCGGGCAGCTCCATGCCCTCCTGCTGCACCACCGCCGCCATCGTCCGCAGGCCGAGGTCGACCAGCTCGGCCGCGTCCGGGGCCTCACCCGAGCGCAGCGCGGCCTCGATCGGAGCCAGGCCTTCGTCCGGCATGGCGATCTGCCGCCGGAAGCGCCGCCGCCGCTGCTGGATTACCCGGAACACGCCGAGCACGGCCAAGAGCCCGGCAGCGAGCAGCCCGGCGTGCTGCAGGTTCGTGCTCAGGTTGTCGACCGGCCAGTGCTGCGAGGCAGCGGTGCCGCCCGGCTCCTTGGAGGCCTCCGGTGACGTCGTGGTCCGCGGGGTGCCGGGAGGGGCCGTGGTGGGGGTCAGGTCGGACGGCGCCGGCGCGACCCCGCCGCCACCGCCACCAGAGGGCTGGGTCGTCGTGGTGGCCGGTAGGGTCGTGGTCGGCGTGGCGGCCCCCGGGCTCCCAGGCACCGGCAGGCCGGAGGGGGCGGTGCCGTTGCCGCTGGGGGCGGTGCTCGGCGTCGTGGTCGGGTGGGAGGTCTGGGTATGGGTGCCGTTTGGTGGGCTGGTCGTGGTCGGCGCGGGCGCGTTCGGCTGCGGCGACGTGGTAGTCGTGGCCGTCGTGGGTGTCGGAGTCTGGTGCTGCGGTGTGGTGGTTCCGGACCCAGGCTGGCTCTGGCCGCCGGTACCCGGCTTGGGCACCCCGGTCGCGTCGGGGGGCAGCAGCAGGACCCAGCCAGGGAAGATCCAGTGCGCCTGCTTCAGCTCACGGCCGTCTGGCTGCAGGCGGCCCTTGTTCAGCTCGAAGATCTCCGGCCAGCGCAGCGGGTCGCCGAGGTGCCGCTCGGCGATGTCCCACAGCGTGTCGCGGCGGTGCACCTCGTAGCGCACGGGTGCCTTGGCGGTGTCCCTGGCCGCCTGCCCGCTGCCGGCGCTGGCGGCGGTGCCGTTGGTCCCGGTCCCGGTCGCACCCCCCGCGGCCGTGGACGCCGTGCCGGTGGCCTGGTCAGCGAGCAGGCCCGGGGTGCCGCCGGCCGCTGGCGCGACGGTGCGGACCACGGCTGGGGGCCGCTGCGGCGTGCTCGCGAAGGCGACCACGCTGAGCCCCTGGCTCGGCAGCAGCAGCAGCGCCGCCGCCACCAGATTGGAGGCCAGCCGCTGGGTGCCCCAGCCGGCGCCGGGCACCTGCCGCGAGAGCCGCCCGCGCAGTGCCGACCAGGCCTCCACCACGATGCAGGCAACGAACTGCGCCCACACCAGCCAGGCGAACACCGCCACGGCCTTGGGGAAGAACTCCTCGGGGATCGCCGTGCGCGACAGCACGTCGCGCAGCTCGCCCAGGGTCGGTAGGGCGTGCGGCAGCGGCCAGCCCACCGCCTGCCACAACGCCAGCGGCACCCCGACCGTCAGCGCGAGGATGCCGAGGAGCGCGGCAAGGGCGCGGAGGGTCTCCCCGGACCGCGGCCTGGCCCGCTGGCTCTGGCTGGAGGACACCCGCCGGCCCATCAGTTCTCCACCGTGACGACGCCGTGCAGGTTGCGGGCGTGCGCCGCCGCGACCGTGCCGCTGAAGTGGACGCCGAGGGTGCCGAGCATCGGGTCCTGGGACGACCAGGCCACGCCGCTGACGGTCACGGTGTCGCCGCTGACCCCCACCGAGCCGCTGAAGCCGGCGCCGGCCAGGTAGGCGTCGGCGGCGGCGACGGCGGCGCCGGGGTCGATCCGGAAGCCGGTGCCCTCGCGGACCGCGTTGAGGTCGAGCTGCTCGGCGCCCGCCCTGGCGGCCTGCTCGGCGACGTTCATGGCGCGGCGCTTGGCGGCGATCGCGACGCCGCCCTCGAAGACCAGGCCGACCACCAGCATCAGCGACACACCGAGGATGGCGACCATCACCGCGATCGCGCCGGCCTCGCCCTCCACGCGGTCGTGGTCGAGGCCACGGCCGGCGAGGCGGTGCGGGGCCGGGTTCCGGTACGACTCGACGTCGACGCTGTCGCTGTCCATCGCGATCACTGGCTCCTGAACGGGTCGATGGGGACCTGGAAGCTGCCGGAAAGGGTCTTGGAGCCGGGCAGCGGGAGCGGCGCGAGGTCGCTCAGCGGGGTGGTGCACTGCACGGTCACGTCGGCGGTGCCGCCGACGCCGGGGCTCCAGTTCCAGCTGAAGCTGGACACCGAGAACGACTGGCAGGTGATCCCGGCGTTGCCGAGCGACGCCTGCGCCGCCGAACTGGCCGCCGACGACGCGGAACTGGCGTCGGAGGCGAGGGAGGCGGCGCGGGCCGCGTCGCGGGCGGCCTCCTCGACCCGCATCTTGGCGCTGGTGACCCTGCCGGCGAGCACCACCAGCAGGATCAGCATGATGAGGGCGGGCGCGACGATCGCCGCCTCGACCGCCGAGCCGTCCTCGCCGTTGCCCCCGCCCGCGGCGCGGGCGAACCTGGAGCGGATCGCGCCCGTGGCGCTCACTGACCAGGCCTCTTGAACACTTCGACCGGCCCTTCGGAGACCTGCGGCCGGATCGTCAGGTGCACCCCGGGGAGCAGCGAGACCACCCCGCCGGCCACCGTGACGGTCACGTTGCCACCGGCTCGGGTCACGTTGACCTGCGGGCTGGTCAGGATCCCGCCGGCGTTCAGGGCCTGGAGCGCCTGGTTGGCGCGGGTTGTGCCGTCGGCGTCGGTGGCCTGGAAGAGACGGGCGGCGCGATC
>DASWDC010000189.1:0-2579 GCA_036395655.1 Actinomycetota bacterium
CACTCCGGAGATGGTCAAGCCCGGCGCGGCCGTGGTCGACGTCGGCAACCACCGCGTCGATGGCGCCCTGGTCGGCGACGTCGACCCGTCCGTTGCCGAGGTCGCCGGCGCCCTCACCCCGGTCCCCGGCGGGGTCGGCCCGATGACCGTGGCGATGCTGCTGGCCAACACCGTCGCCGCGGCCGCCGGACGGGTCTGAGGCGATGGCTGACCAGGACCTCGGCAGGCTCGCGCAGCTGCTGGACGACGGCGCCTTCGTGGTCACCGGCGAGCTGGTGCCGCCCCGCTCCCCAGACCCGCAGGCGGTACGGCGGGTGGCGCGGCGCCTGCGCGGGGTGGTCGACGCGGTCAACGTGACCGACAACGCCACCGCCCGGGTCGGCATGTCGCCGCTGGCGGCGGGGGCGCTGGTGGCGGCCGAGGGCCTGGAGCCGGTGCTGCAGCTCACCTGCCGCGACCGCAACCGCCTGGCGCTGGCCGCCGACCTGCTCGGCGCCCACGCCCTCGGCATCCGCGCGCTGCTGTGCCTGTCCGGCGACCCGATGGAGGTCGGGCCGTTCGCCAAGGAAGGCGCCAAGGCCGTGTTCGACCTGGACGCGATCGGCCTGGCCCGGCTCGCCCACCGGCTCGGCCGGGGCGTCGGGCCGGACGGCGGCACCGTCAGCCCACCCGCGCCCTTCCTGGTCGGCGTGGCCGAAGCGCCCGGCGCGGACCCGTCCAAGGGCGCCCGCCTGGCCGCCAAGCAGATCGCCGGTGCCCGCTTCGTCCAGACCCAGCCGGTCTATGACCCGCCCGCGTTCGCCGCCTGGCTCGGCTACCTCGCCGAGCGGGAGCTGCTCGACCGGGTCGCGATCCTCGCCGGGGTGCTGCCGCCCCGCTCGGCGGCGCAGCTGGAGCGCTTCGCCGCCCTCCCCGGCTGGTCGGTCCCAGCCGCGACCATCGAACGGATGCGCGCCGCCCGCGACCAGCCCGCCGAGGGTGTCGCCATCGCCGCCGAGGTGATCGCCGCCCTCCGCGCCCTCCCCAGCCCCGGCATCCGCGGCATCCACCTGATGGGCATCGGCCCCGACAGCGGCATCCCCGAGGTCATCGAGCAGGCCGGCCTGCTGCCCCGCCCAGCGCCCGCCTAGCGGAGGACCACCCGAGCGCGCAATTGGCCGCTCAGCCGCGCTGGTCGATGGGGGTGTAGGTGCGCGGCCCGGGGCCGATGTACTCGGAGTCGGGGCGGATCAGGCGGTTGTCGGCGTACTGCTCGCGGATGTGGGCGGTCCAGCCGGCCATGCGGGAGGCCGCGAACAGGGTGGTGTAGAGGTCGGGCGGGATGCCCAGGGCCGAGTAGACGCTGGCGGTGTAGAAGTCGACGTTGGGGTACAGGCCCTTCTCGTCCATCACCGTCTGCTGGATCTGGGCGGAGATCTCGTACCAGTGGGTGTCACCGACCTGCTGGCCGAGGCGTTCGCCCATGCCGCGCAGGACGCGGGCGCGGGGGTCCCAGGTCTTGTAGACGCGGTGGCCGAAGCCCATGATCTTCTGCTTGCGGCCGAGGCGTTCCCTGACCCAGCCGGCGGCGCGGTCCGGGGTGCCGATCTCGTCGAGCATGTAGCGGACCTGCTCGATGGCGCCGCCGTGGAGGGGGCCCTGCAGGGTGGCGATCGCGGCGGTGGCGGCGGCGTAGATGTCGGCCAGGGTCGCGGCGGCGACCCTGGCGCCGAAGGTCGAGGCATTCATGGTGTGGTCGGCGTACAGCACCAGCACGGTGTCGAAGTCGCGGGCGAGCGCCACGTCGGGGACCTTGCCGGTGAGGGCGTAGAGGAAGTTGCCGGCCAGCGACAGGTCCTCGCGCGGCTCGATCGCGTCGCCGCCGCTGCGCAGGCGATGGAAGCCGGCGATGATCTGCGGGGTGATCGCCACCAGCCGGGAGGCCTTTCGCAGGTTCGCCTCGTCAGACTCGTCGCCTTCGTCCGGGTCGTGTGCCGCGGCGGCGGAGACCACCGTGCGCAGCACCGTCATCGGGCTGGTGTCGTCGCCGAGGGCGGCGATCAGCCGCACCAGGAAGTCGTCCAGCCGCTGGCTGGCCCGCAGTTGCCCGTTCAGGTCGGAAAGCTGCGCGCGGGTGGGCAGGTCCAGGTGGTGCAGCAGGTAGGTGGTCTCCTCGAAGGAGGCATGTTCGGCGAGGTCGGCGATGTCGTAGCCGGCATAGAAGAGCTTGCCCCGCTGTCCGTCGATATCGGAGATCTTCGTCCGGGCGGCGACGACGCCTTCGAGTCCCTTGCCAGTGCTCTCTGCCATCTTCGGTCCTCCAGCTCGTTCAGAGGCGTCTCGTGGCGACCGCCGGCCTACACGCTGGTCCCTATCGTAGGCATCCTGCCACGTGCCCGGCACGCTCATCCTGTTGTTGGGCCCGGAGTAATCTGAGGCGCGCAGCCCGCCTTGACGTGCGTTTGAGAGGAGTGCCCCAAAATGGCGCATCGCGTGACGTTCATTCCTGGCGACGGGGTTGGCCCGGAACTCTCCGAGGCCACTCGCCGGGTCCTCGAAGGGACTGGCGTCCAGTTCGACTGGGACGTCCAGGAAGCCGG
>DASWDC010000190.1:0-3947 GCA_036395655.1 Actinomycetota bacterium
CGGGATGGTCGAAGTAGGACCACCAGAGCGCGAAGATCAGCAACAGTCCGCCGGTGGCGGCCACCAGCAGCGTCGCCGACACGCCCCCGGCGGTGATCGCGGACTGGACCGTGCTGGTCGCGGCAGCCACGACCTCGCCGAGCACGATCAGGGTGAAGAGGCCGTAGCGCTCGGCGATGTGCTCGGGATGCCAGGCGGTGGGCGGGCCGGCGCGTTCGGCGAACACCGGGACCGCCAGTTCCAGCAGGGCGAGGACGGCGAAGCCGGTCAGCTTCCACCCCTGCGGGACCGTCAGCAGCCAGACCACCCAGCCGACCTGGACGGTCGCGATCCCCGCCGCGAAGCGCAGCGCCACCCGCCGCCCGGTGGGATCGGCGAGGGCGGCGCGCAGCCATTGCGACACCATCGAGGCGCGCAGCAGCACGTAGCCGGCGGCGACGGCGGCGTAGTCGCGGCTGTCGAAGGCCTTCGGCACCCCCGCGGCGATCACCAGCACCCCGGCGATCTGCAGCAGGGTGAGCAGCCGGTAGGGGACGTCGTCGGTGTCGTAGGCGGAGGCGAACCAGGTGAAGTTCATCCACCCCCACCAGATGGCGAAGAAGACCAGCGCGTAGCTGAGAACCCCGCCGCCGACGGGCCGCCCGCCTTCGGCGAGGGCGTGGTGGAGCCGCGCGGCGGCCTGCGCGACCGCGACCACGAAGCAGAGGTCGAACAGCAGCTCAAGGGGGGTGGAGGCCCGCTCTGCCTGGTTGCGGTCGCGGGCCAGCATCGGGCGGCGCCAGCGTTGCCGGCTCGAACCCTTCGCCCGGCTCGTCCGAGGCAGGTTCCTGGCGGTTTTCCAATGCAGGCAAACGGGTATCACGTCCCCATGTAATGCCCCGGTATCACCAAGGCCGAGGCCGAGGGAGGACCAGCAATGAATATCGGTGCGAGCATCTTCCTGTTGGTGGTGGGGGCGATCCTGACCTTCGCGGTCAACGCGACGACGCATCCCATCAACGTCAATGTCATCGGCGTCATCCTCATGGTCACCGGCGCGGGCGGCATGCTCATGTCGCTCCTGTACTGGAACAGCTGGTCACCGTGGTCTCGGCGCCGGCGCGTCATCAATCCAGGCCCCGTCCTGGACGGCGACCGCATCATCGAGGAACGCCATTACGAGCGAAACTATCCGGACTACCCGTAAGCATCGAGCGCCGTAGGAGCGAGCGACTCAGGACTCAGGTCGAGGTGCGGTCCGCATTCGTGAGGCCGTTGGCACTGGAACCGTGCAGACGGTCGCGGACCGCATCGCTCGCTCTGGCGAGCGCTCTGCGGCGGGCACGTTCGAAGTAGTCGTCCGACGCCAGCCTGCCCGTGCTCCAAGCGCGTGCCTCCTGTGGCACTACCGGGCCCCGAACCATCGCCCACCCTCCGCGCATTCTGCGCATCCCGCGCATCGTCAGCTCCCCAGCAACCTTGACAGAGGACCGTTCCTCTCGGCAAGGCCCGCACCGAGCAACTGCGCCATCGCACGCATCAGATTGAGGTCGGTTTCGTCGAAGGCGTGCGGCTCCGGCGAGTCGACGGTGAGCATGCCGAGGTCCTGGCCGTCGCTGAACACGGCCAGGCTGATGAACGAGCGGTAGCCGGCGCCGGGGCGCCGCTCGATCCCGCGTGGGAGCGCCTCGGCATCCAGGTCGTCGGCCATCACGTAGTCATGGAAGTGCACCAGCAGCAGCGCCTCCTGGCCGCGGCGGTCGTCGTGACGATTGGTGAACACCGTGTTGGGCGGGTCGGAGCGGCCGAACCAGGCGTCCGGGCGCATGACGCCGCCGCGCAACTGGAAGAAGATCGCCCGGGTCCGCTCGCCGCCGGCGAGATGGGCGACCGCCTCGACCACCAGCTGTTTGAGCTGGCCGCGCAGCGAGTTGCGGTCGGCCTCGCTGGCCGCCAGGTGGACACGCCCGACCACCTCGACGATCGGGGTCATCACGTCGCCCAGGATGAGGCGGAGCTTGGTTTCGGTCTCGATCGCGAGCGCCTCGGCCGCGCGGGCGGCGGCGTCTTGGCGGATCTCCCGCCGCGACTTGACATACAGCGGCACTGCCACCGCCGCGCCGCCGGCCAGCACCAGGCTCCACTGAGAGAGGCTGCGGGGCGGCCCTTCCCGCAGCGTGGTGACGACGTAGCCGAGCGCGACCGCCGCCGCCTCGGCGACGATATAGGAGCGCAGCCGGGTCACCTCGACCCGCTCGGCCGTGCCGGCGGTGGCGCCCGCACGCAGCCCGTTGGCCGACCCGGGTCCGCCCGCGCCGGCCTCGGTCTCGGTGCCGCGCCGTGACAGCTGCCCTGACCCTGACATGGTGATTGGTACCCGCTGGTTTATGGCTACATGGCAGTAACTCCGCGCAAGTATCCCAGAATGCTTGGTTAACGCGCTGTCGCCGGGGTGACGGCTGCGATAGCTGGAAATGACGCGATGCGTCGTTATCCGCCACTTCTAGCGGTTGCGGGACGGCGTGCCCGGCGCGCTACAATCCGTCGGCCAGACTGGGCGCCAAGCCGAGGCACCCAGCGCCGCGCCAAGCAGCCACGCACAGGAGCGCCATCAGCCTGATGTTCGCCTTCGCCCGTCGCCGTGGGGACCTGCCCGCGGCGGTCTCCCGCCTCGCCACCCTCTCCATCGCCAGCGCCGCGCTCGGCGCCGTCCTGGTGGTGCTGTTCGGCGGTGCCGCCCAGTCGGCCACCCCGCCCAAGAGCATCACCGTCAACGGCACCGCGGCCAACAAGTGGGACCCCTCATCGACCAACGTCGCGGTCGGCGGCACCGTCACCTTCAAGGTCGTGGCCGGCGGCCCGCACCCGGTCGGCGCGGGTCCGGTCAGCGCGGCACCCAACGGGGACAACAGCTTCGTCCCGGGCAAATGCGGCGACTTCGCCACCATGGTCAATGGCGGCACCTGCACCATCACCTTCAAGAAGGCCGGGACCTACCAGTACTTCTGCAAGTCCCACTACTCCCTCGGCATGGTCGGGACGATCGTCGTCGGCAGCGGCGGCACCACCACCGCCACCACCACCGGGGCCGCCACCGCCAGCACCGCGCCGGTGGTCTCCACCCCGACCCAGGCTGCACCCCCCACGCCCGGCAAACCCGGCATCTACTGGGCCGGCTACGGCCTGCTGGCCCTCGGCGCCCTGCTGGCGCTGATCGCGGTGGTCGCCTACCTGCGCTTCGCACCAGGCTTCCGGCGCCAGCGCCGCTGAGCCGGCCCGCTGCCACGCTCGGCGACCCGGCGCAGGCAGGGCGAGTAGCCTGAAAGGGCAACGCTGCCTCGCCCTTTGGAGCTGCCGTGGTTTCGACCGTCTCGCCAACGGAGGTCCCTGAGCTGGTCGACTGGGACCTGGCCGCTCGGGTTGGACGCCGCGTCGCCGGCGGCGACGAGCTGGATGCCCGGCCTGCCTGGTCGCGCCAGTTCACCGAGCTGTCCACCACCGCCGACCAGGCTGTCGCCGACTTCACCGGCCTCGGGGGCGACCTGGGCCCGCCAGTCGCCGAGCCGCTGGACCGCGGCCAGTGGGTGGAGGCCAACCTCGCCACGCTGCGCCGGGTGCTGCGCCCGCTGGCCGAGCGTCTCGCCACCCGCAAGTCGTGGCAGGCCCGGGGCGCGGTGCCGAACGCGCTGCGCGCGAGCACCCGCACGCTGACCGGCGCCGAGGCAGGCACCCTGCTCGGCTATGTCGGCCAGCGCGTCCTCGGCCAGTACGACCTGCCGGTGCCAAAGCCCGGCGGCAACGGCGAGGGCCGGGTCTGGTACGTGGTCCCGAACGTGGTGAGCACCGAGCGGCGGCACGGGTTCCGGCCGCGGGACTTCCGGCTGTGGATCGCGCTGCACGAGACGACCCACCGGCGCCAGTTCCGTGGGGTCGCCTGGCTGCCCGGGCACGTGCAGGGGCTCCTCGAC
>DASWDC010000191.1:0-5033 GCA_036395655.1 Actinomycetota bacterium
GGCGTCCAGCAGCTCGCCGGCGACGCGACCCTCCTCTACTACCTGAGCGAGGAGGCGCAGGAGGGACGCGATGCCTACCGGGAGAAGCGGCGGCCGGACTTCGCCAAGTTCCCCCGCCGGCCCTGACAGCCCTGACGGCGACGGTCCCCGGGGTCCATCGATGCCATCCACGCCAGCGCCCGCGCCGACGCCGAGCTTGGCGCTGTGGGTCCGGGGTGCGCGCCCGCGCACGCTGGTCGCCGCGGTCGTGCCGGTGCTGGTCGGGACCGCCGCGGCCAGCGGCGCGGGGTGGATCATCGCCTGGCGGGCGCTGGCGGCGCTGGTCGTCTCGCTCGCCCTGCAGGTCGGCGTCAACTACGCCAACGACTATTCGGACGGGCTGCGCGGCACCGACACGCCCGAACGGCTCGGGCCGGTACGGCTGACCGCCTCGGGGCTGGCGAGGCCGGAGCAGGTGCGGCTCGCCGCCGCGCTGGCGTTCTCGGTGGCGGCGGCATGCGGGCTCGCGCTGGCGGTGGCGGTCGACCTGCGGCTGCTGCTGGTCGGGGTCGCCTCGATCGCGGCGGCGGTGCTCTACACCGGCGGGCCGCGCCCCTACGGGTATGCCGGCTTCGGCGAGCTTGCGGTGCTGCTGTTCTTCGGCGTGGTCGCCACCACCGGCTCGTCGTACGTGCAGCTCGGGCGGGTGCAGCCGGTGGCGCTGGGGGCGTCGCTGGCGGTCGGTCTGGCGGCCTGCGCGATCCTGCTGGCCAACAACATCCGCGACGTCGACGGCGACCGCGCGGCCGGCAAGCGCACCCTGGCGGTGCGGCTCGGCCGCGCGCGCGCCCGCGGACTGTACGTCGCCACCCTGGTGGCGGTGTTCGCGGTGGTGGCGCTGCTGGGGGTGCGCCGGCCGTGGGTGCTGCTGGCGCTGGCCGCAGTGCCGTTCGCCGTGGCTCCCGCCCGGATGGTGCTCACCCGCGAGGACGGGCCGGGCCTGGTCGCCGCCCTCGGCGGCACCGCCCGCCTGCAGGCGGTGCTGGGGATCCTGCTGGCGCTGGGCCTGTGGCTGTCGTGACCAGGCCGTCAGCCCAGGAATTCGGCGACCAGCGCGGCGACCTCACCCGGGCGTTCCAGGTGCGCGGCGTGGCCGGCGCCGGCGATCAGCGCCACCCGCGCGTTGGGGCCGATCGCCACGGCCATGCGGGTGGCGAGCGCGCCGAACTTCCCGTCCAGCGCGCCGGCGAGCAGCAGCACCGGCATGCACAGCGAACCGAGCCGGCGCCACAGCGGCGGCTGGGCGCCGGTGCCGAGCAGCCGCAGCGCCGCGGCCAGGCCGTCGGCGCTGTTGGCCAGGCGCTCCTCCACCCCGGCCGCCGCCGCGGGCAGGGTGGCGAACAGCGGCCCGGCCAGCCAGCGGTCCAGGAAGGGCGCGACGCCGTCGCGTTCCAGCTCGGCGGCGAGGCGCTCGTCGGCGGCGCGGCGCTCGGCCCGCTCCCGCTCCCCCTCCAGGCCCGGGGAGGCGCCGATCAGCACCAGCGCCCGGACCAGCTCCGGCCGCTCGACCGCGAGGCGCAGGCAGACCCGCCCGCCGAGGGAGTAGCCGAGGTAGGCGGCGGCTCCCCCGGCGTCGCCGAGCAGCCGGGCCGCCTCCCCCATCGGGGCGCGGACCGCAGAGGAGCCGCCGTGGCCGGGCAGGTCAGGACGGACCACCTCGAACCGCCCCTGCCCGCGGTCGCGCAGCCGCGCCGCGAGCGGCGCCATCGACGCGCCGGTCTGGGTGAAGCCGTGTACCAGCACCACCCTCGGACCGGCACCCGCACCGTCAATCACCGTGTGCAGCCGAAGCGGCTCCACGCCCGGTCCTCGCTCCTGTCCCAGATCCATCTCCGGGAGAGTACGTGACCAGCGCCACCGCCGACCCCACCCGCCGGTTCGCCCTCACCATGGTCGACGAGCTGGTCCGCTGCGGGCTCCGCGAGGCGGTGCTGGCACCCGGGTCGCGCTCGGCGCCGCTGGCGATCGCGCTCGCCGAGCATCCGGCGGTGCGGCTGCACGTGCTGCTGGACGAGCGCGGCGCCGCGTTCTTCGCGCTCGGCGCCGCCAAGCGGTCAGGCCGGCCGGCGGCGGTGCTGTGCACCTCGGGCACGGCCGCGGCGAACTTCCATCCGGCGGTCGTCGAGGCGTTCCATGCGCGGGCGCCGCTGCTGCTGCTGACCGCCGACCGGCCGCCCGAGCTGCGCGACACCGGCGCCAACCAGACGATCGAGCAGCGCGGCCTCTACGGCAATGCGCTGCGCTGGTTCCACGAGCTGGGCGTGCCGGCCGGCGCGGACCTGGCCCAGGCTGGCCGCTGGTGGCGGTCGGCCACGGCGCGCGCCTGGGCGGAGGCGCTCGGCCCGCCCGCCGGCCCAGTGCAGCTCAACCTCCCGCTCGACGAGCCGCTGATCCCCCCAAAGGGTGCGCTTGTCGGCGAGCCGGAACCCGGCCGCCCGGATGGAGCGCCGTGGACCGCCACGACCGAGACCTGGCGGGCGCCCACCGCCGCGGAGGTGGAGGCCCTGGCGGCGGCGGTCCGCCAGGCTCCTCGCGGGCTGCTGGTCGCGGGGTGGGGCGCCAGGGTCCGGGTGGAGGCGGCCGATGCGTTCGCGGCGGCAAGCGGCTGGCCGGTGCTGGCGGATCCGCTCTCGGGGCTGCGGCGCGGCCCCTTCGCGGTCGCGGCCTACGATGCGCTCCTGCGCGTCCCGGCGTTCACCGCCACCCACCGGCCGGAGCTGGCCGTGCGGGTGGGGGCAGGCCCGACCAGCAAGGTGCTGACGCAGTGGCTCGGGCTCGGTCTCGGCGAGGGCGTCCCGCAGGTCCTGCTCGACCCGGACGGCGCCTGGCCCGACCCGCTCCGGGCTGCTTCGACCCGCCTCACCGCCGATCCGAATGCCCTGCTGGAGGCCGCCGCCGAGGCGCTTATGGCCGGACCCGAGCGGGACGGGGATGCCTGGCGGGCCGCCTGGATGGAGGCCGACGCCCGCGCCCTCAAGGCGATCGGCGAGCTGCTGGACGGCTGGGACGAGCCGTTCGAAGGGCGGATCGCCCGCGATCTGGTCGCCCACCTGCCCCACGGGGCGACCCTGGTCGCCGGGTCGAGCATGCCGGTCCGCGACCTCGACGCCTTCGCGCTCCCCCGCGACGGGCTCAGCTATGTCGCCAACCGGGGCGCCAGCGGCATCGACGGGTTCGCCGCCACCGCCCTCGGCACCGCCGCCGTCGCCCCGGGCCCGGTTGCGGCGCTCTGCGGCGACCTGACCTTCCTCCACGACGCCACCAGCGTGCTGACCGCCCGCACCCGGCGTCCCGGCGTCGTCTTCGTGGTGGTCGACAACGACGGCGGCGGCATCTTCTCCTTCCTGCCGCAGGCGACCCTCCCCCCAGACCTCTTCGAGCCCCTCTTCGGCACCCCCCACGGCCTGGACCTGACCGCCGTGGCAACCGCCGCCGGCCTCCCCTCCCGCCGGGTCGAGCGCGCCGCCGACGTGTCCCCCGCCCTCGCCGAGGCGCTCACCGCAGACACCAGCACCGTCCTGATCGTCCCGAGCGACCGCGCCACTAACCTCAGCCGCCACCGCGCCGTCGCCGCGGCTGTCGCCGAGGCGCTTACCTGACTGAGGTCCCTGCGTCGGTGTCAGCGCAAGCCCGGTCAACACAAACGGCGAGGTGGCCGTGACCGCGCTCAGCGTGGCGATGCCGGTGGCGGCGACCAGGCAGCCCCGACGACGACCTGGGCGCTGGAGAAGCGGCGATGCAGCCGGCCGGTGAGCTGGGCCATCACTAGGCGTAATTAGGCGTGCGGCGCAACCTGCTCCTGGGCCGGTTCCTTCGCTGTTCGGTGCCTTGTTGGCCGGTCAGTCGGCGATGCCGATGACTTGCCCTGTCATTGGATCGGAGATGGTGCGTAGCGGGGGTCGCGGTCGCCGGAGTAGACGACGGCCATGGTCAGGCGGGCGGGACCGGGGCCGGGGTTGCGGTAGAGGTGGTCGCGGTCTCCGCGCATACGCAGGGCGTCGCCCGCCCCGAGGGTGAAGCCCGCGCCGCCGACTTCGATCTCGAGGCGTCCCTGGTAGAGGTGGAGCAGTTCCCGCGTCCCCGGCGGATGCGCGGGAGCGCTCATCTCGTCGTGGTCGGCGAGGAGGAAGTCCCACAATTCGATGAAGGGGGCCTGGCCGTCGTTGATGAGCAGCCGGCCCTCGCCGTGGCGTCCGGCGCGGTAGACCTCGGCGTCGGCCGCGCGCACCACCTGGCCGAGTTCCTCGGGAGGCTCGACAAGGCGGCTGATGGAGGTGCCGAGGGTGGCGCAGATCCGCGCGAGCGTGGCGATGCTGGGGTTGGTACGGCCGGTCTCGATCTGCTGCAACATGCCCCGGCTGACCCCCGACCGTGAGGCCAGGTCCTCCAGCCGCCAGCCCCGCGCCTGCCGCATCGCACGCAGGTTCGCCGCCAGCGTCCGGCCGACGATCTCAGCTGGATCCTCCATTGACACCTACCCTCCTGTGGAACTAATATATCAGAACTGAAGCTAGTATATTGGTCACACGTTCGGCTGGAGGCCCACCGATGAAGACAATCTCCCACTCGATCCAGATCAACGCCCCGGCCGGCGAGGTCTGGGAGGTGCTCACCGATCTGGCCGCCTACCCGGACTGGAACCCCTTCATCCGCGAGGCGTCCGGCGAGGTCGCGGTCGGGCAGCGGCTCACTCTGAAGATGTTCCCCGCCGATGGGAAGCCGATGACGTTCAGACCTCGCGTCCTGGTCGCCGACCCGGGCATGGAATTGCGCTGGATCGGCCGCCTCGTCCTGCCAGGCATCTTCGACGGCGAGCACTCCTTCACACTCACCGCCACCGCGACCGGAGGCACCGGGCTCCTCCAGGCCGAGAAGTTCTCCGGCCTGCTCGTCCCCTTCACCGGCAAGACCATCGAGTCCACCGAGAAGAGCTTCGCCGCCCTCAACCAGGCGCTCAAGACCCGTGTCGAGAGCCGCTCGCAAGCCCCCCATCC
>DASWDC010000192.1:0-3808 GCA_036395655.1 Actinomycetota bacterium
CTCGTAGGCGTCCGGCAGGTCGTCGGCGAACGAGGTGCCGTAGGAGAAGTCCATGTTGACCGAGCGGACCGCCATCTTCGGGCCGGGCACCTTGGCGCCGAACTTCATGGTGATGCCCTCGTTGGGCTGGATGCGCAGCACCAGGGCGTTGGGTTCCAGGCCGTCGCGGGCCGCCTCGCCGAACGGCAGGTGCGGCGCGGCCTTGAACTGGACCACCACCTCGGTCGCCCGTTTCGGGAGCCGCTTGCCGGTGCGCAGGTAGAAGGGGGTGCCGGCCCAGCGCCAGTTGTCCACGAAGAACTCGGCGGCGACGTAGGTCTCGACCACCGAGTCGGGGTCGACGTCGGGCTCCTCGCGGTAGGCGACGACCTCCTGGCCGTTGATCAGCCCGTGGCCGTACTGGCCGCGGACCACGTGCCGGTCGACCGCCTCGCCGGTGATGCGGCGCAGCGCCTTCAGCACCTTGGCCTTCTCGTTGCGGACGTCCTCGGGTTCGAAGGTGGCTGGCGGCTCCATCCCGACCAGCGCGAGGACCTGCAGAGCGTGGTTCTGGATGATGTCGCGGATCGCGCCGGCGGTCTCGTAGAAGTTGCCGCGGTGCTCGATGCCGAGCGACTCGGCGACGGTGACCTGGACGTGGTCGACGTAGCGGTGGTTCCAGACGGGCTCGAAGATGCCGTTGGCGAAGCGGAACGCGATGATGTTCTGGACGCTCTCCTTGCCGAGGTAGTGGTCGATGCGGAACACGTCCCGCTCGGGGAACACCTCGGTGACCAGCGCCTGCAGTTCCCGGGCGGAGGCGAGGTCGTGGCCGAAGGGCTTCTCCACCACCACCCGGGAGGAGCCCCCGTCGTAGCCGCGGCCGCCGATGCCGGCCTTGCCGATGCCGCGGATGGTGTCGGGGAACAGCTTCGGGATCAGCGACAGGTAGAAGAGCCGGTTGCCGTCGGTGCCGTGCTCATGGTCGAAACGCTCCAGCAGGTCGCCGACGCGGGTGTAGGTGGCGGGGTCGTCGCTGGAGCCGGCGGCGTAGTACAGGCGGCTTGCGAACGAGTCCCAGATCTGCGGCTGGATCGGCTGAGTACGGGAGAACTCCTCCACCGCCTTGCGCATGTCGGCGCGGTACTCCTCGTCGGAGTAGGCGGTGCGGCTGACGCCGAGGATGGCGAAGTTCTGCGGCAGCAGCCGGTTCAGCTCCAGGTTGTAGAGCGCCGGGATGATCTTGCGGTGGGAGAGGTCGCCGGAGCCGCCGAAGATGACCATGGCGGTCGGTGGCGGCGTGGCACGCACCCGCTCGCCGACCTGGAGCGGGTTGTCGCTCATGGGCTGGCTCCGGGGGAACGGACGGGGTGGCCGCCGAACTCGGCGCGCAGGGCGGCGATCACCTTGGCGGCGTAGGACTCCGGTTCGCGGGAGCGCAGCCGCATCAGCAGCGCGAGGTTGATCGCCGGGGCGGGGACGTCCAGGTCGAGCGCCTCCTGGACGGTCCAGCGGCCCTCACCGGAGTCCTCGACGTAGCCGGCGAGCTTGTCCGGCCCGTGATCGTGGGCGTAGGCGCCGGCGAGCAGGTCGAGCAGCCAGGAGCGGACCACGCTGCCGTGGCGCCACAGCTCCGAGATCTGGGCGAGGTCGAAGTCGTACTTGGAGGCGTGCAGCACCTCGAAGCCCTCGGCATAGCCCTCCAGCAGGGCGTATTCGATGCCGTTGTGGACCATCTTGGTGTAGTGGCCGGCGCCGGACGGGCCGACGTGGGCATAGCCGCCCTTCGGCGCCAGTGTGGCGAAGGCCGGCTCGGCCTGCGCGAACGCGTCGGGCTCGCCGCCGACCATCAGGCAGAACCCTTCGCGGAGCCCCCAGATCCCGCCGGAGGTGCCGGCGTCGAGGAACTTGATGGAGCGGCTGGCCAGGTGCTCGGCGCGGCGCACCGAGTCCTTGTAGTTGGAGTTGCCCCCGTCGATCAGCACGTCGCCGGGGTCCAGCAGCGGCTCCAGCGTGGTGATCGTGGTCTCGGTCGGAGCGCCGGCGGGCACCATCACCCACACCGTCCGCGGTGGGCTGAGCTTGCCGACCAGCTCCTCGAGGCTTGCGGCCGGGTCGGCCCCGTCAGCGGCGACTGCCTTGGTGGTCGCCGCCTCCCGGTCGTAGGCGACCACCCGGTGGCCGTCCTCGAGCAGCCGGCGGGTGAGCCCGGCGCCCATCCGGCCGAGCCCCACCATGCCGATGTCCACCGTGCACCTCCTGGTTCGGAGTCTCGTGAGTCGTGCGTCTTCTGGTTACCCCGCGAACTTGGCGCGCTTGCGTTCGATCGCCTCGACCGCGCCGCGATAGCTCTCGGCGAACTTCTCCACGCCCTCGCGCTCCAGCTCCAGGCCGACGGTATCCTCGCCGATGCCGAGCTCGGCCAGGTCGCTCCAGAGGGTGTGGGCGCGGCCCATGTCCTCCTTGACGGTCTGGCCGCGAACCACGCCGTGGTCAGCGAACGCCTCGATCGTCTCGATCGGCATGGTGTTGACGGTGTCGTGGGCGACCAGTTCCTCACAGTAGAGCACGTCGCGGTAGGCGGGGTTCTTGGTCGAGGTGGACGCCCACAGGGGCCGCTGGACCCGCGCGCCCGCCTCGGCCAGTGCCCGCCATCGCGGCGTGGCGATCGACTCCTCGAAGGCCTCGTAGGCGAGCTTGGCGTTGTCGATCGCGGCGGTGCCGACGCGGGAGCGGGCCAGGCCGGCCTCGGGGCCGCCTTGTTCGATGATCGCCGCCAGCTTCTTGTCGACGTTGGTGTCGACCCGGCTGACGAAGAAGGAGGCGACGCTGGCGAGGTGGCTGAGGTCGCCGCCGGCCTTGGCGCGGTCCTCCAGCCCCGAGATGAAGGCGTCGATCACCTCGCGGTAGCGCTCGATCGAGAAGATCAGCGTCACGTTGACGTTGATGCCGGCAGCGATCGAGGCGCGGATCGCTGGCAGGCCCGCCTTGGTCGCGGGGATCTTGATGAAGACGTTGGGCCGGTCGAGCAGGTTCCACAGCCGGGCGGTCTCGGCGGTGGTGGCCTCGGCGTCGTCGGCGATGTCGGGTGGGACCTCGAACGAGATGCGCCCGTCCAGGCCCTCGGTGCGCTGGAATACTGGCGCCATGTCGCGGGCGGCGGCGCGGATGTCGTCCAGGGCCAGCGCCTCGAAGATCTTCTGCGCGTCGAGGCCTTCGCGGGCGAGCTGGGCGATCTCGTCGTCGTAGAACGATCCCTCCCCCATCGCCTTCTGGAAGATGGTGGGATTGGAGGTGGTGCCGACGATGTAGTACTGGTCGCGGAGACGGCGCAGTTCGCCCTTCTCGAGCCAGTCGCGGGCGATCGAGTCGACCCAGGGCGCGACGCCCTGCTGGGTGAGCTGTTCGAGCGGGTTGGTGGTGGTCATGGCACTGCTCCTTGCTTGATCACGTCATCTGCTCCACGTCATCTGCTGCTGCTGGTCTTGCCCCGCAATCACTGGTCCACTCGTCGGTGTCGGTCGAGCAGCGCTCGGGCGCGGGCGGTCACGTCGTCGGGCGTGAAGCCATAGGCGGCCAGCACCTGGTCGCCGGGGGCGGAGGCGCCGAAGTGGTCGACGCCGAGCACGTCGCCGCCGTCGCCGACCCATTCCCGCCAGCCGAACGGGCTGGCCGCCTCGACCGCCAGGCGGGCACGCACCCCTGGGGGCAGGACCTGGTCGCGGTAGGCCTGGTCCTGGTCGGCGAACAGCTCCCAGCAGGGCATCGACACCACCCTGGTGGCCACGCCCTCGGCTTCGAGCAGGTCGCGGGCGGCGAGCGCCACCCA
>DASWDC010000193.1:0-10585 GCA_036395655.1 Actinomycetota bacterium
GGAGTGAGCTGCGTCGATCGTCCGTCCGAGGCCTCTCCAAACCTTTTTCTGCGGTTTAGGAGAAACTCAGGCAGGGCAACCACATCGATCAGGAGGTGGTCCAATGCCAGGCACGAACACGAAGAAGATGACCAGGGCCGAGGCTGGCCGGAAGGGTGGCCAGACGACGAAGAAGCGCTACGGCGACGACTTCTTCGGCAAGATCGGCCGAATGGGTGGCAAGAAAGGCGGCGAGACCACCAAGCAGCGCTACGGTATCGAGTTCTACCAGCGCATTGGCCGGAAGGGAGGGTCGCGCTGAGGATCCACCGACCCGTCGCCAGCTTCGGAGCCCCCGGCCACCGGGGGCTCCTCTATACTCAGGTCCCGATCCGGCATCGCCGTAGCGGTCCGCCGTCTCGGCGACGCCGTTCGGGGTTCCCGTCGTGACCTGATCCTGGTGCCCCGGCGCCGGCACCAGCTGGGGGAAGTAGTGCGTTCCAGCATCGACGTTCACAACCACCTGCTCGCGGACGACGTGCTCCATGAGCTGCCGCAGCTTCCTGGCCCGCTGCGCGACCTGGCCGCCGCGCCCGCGGTGCTCGGCCTTCCGCCCGCGGCCGTCGGCCGGTCGACCGTCTTCGCCGACCAGCGGGGAGTCGTGGTGGCCGTCGCCCCGGCCGACCTGGAGGTCGACCCCGCCGCGCTTCGCGAGGTGACCGGCCGCCGCGAGCTGGAGCCGCTGGCCGCCGACCAGGCTCCAGGGCTGACCGGCTACCTGCTGCCCTTCGTCCCGCCGGTGGCGCTGGAGTGCCCCGCCGTGGTCGTCGTGGACGAGGTCGTCGCGCGGCAGGACGTGGTCTACACCGCCGCCGGCGAGCCCGGCGTGATCCTCAAGGTCCGGGGCGTGGACCTGATCAAGGCGACCAGCGCGGTGGTGACGCGCGTGACCCGCGATGACTGACGGGCGGGCCACCGGGACCGGGAGCTGATAGGCGTGCGCACCGCCCGTGCCACCTCGGCTGGAGGGGTGATCATCGCGGAGCCTGTGCCCCGGTCACGGATCGCGCTGGTGGCACGCCGCTCGCCCCGGGGGAGCCTGCAGTGGACCCTGCCAAAGGGCACCCAGGAGGAGGGCGAGACGCTTACCGATACGGCGCTGCGCGAGGCCCGCGAGGAGAGCGGGCTGGAGGTGGCGCTGATCGGCGAGCTGGCCACCATCGACTACTGGTTCGTGTGGGCTCCTGAACAGACTCGTTACCACAAGTTCGTACACTACTTTCTCATGCACGCCGTGGGCGGCGACCTGTCCCTCCACGACGACGAGATGGAGGAGGCCGCCTGGTTCACGCTGGAGGAGGCACGCGACCTGATGGCCTTCGCGAACGAGCGCCGCCTCCTCGACCGCATCCCAGAGGTACTGGACGACTGGAGCGAGACCGGGTGAACAGTGGCGGCGGGCGGCGCGTGCGGACCGGGGTGTCGCTGCTCGCGTCGCTGCTCACACTGGTGGTCGCGGCCGGCGTCGGGACGCTGCCGGCCTCGGCGCGCACCCGGCAGGCGCAGCAGGGCGAAGCGCTCACCCTCACCCTGGCGAAGATCTCGCCGGCCGCCGGGCCCGGATCCAAGGCCCCGCTCGTCTTCCAGCTGGTGGTGCGCGACAACGGCGCCGGACCGCTCCAGGGCCTGCGGGTGGACACGCTGGCCGGCGGGCCGCTGCGGACCCACTCCGAGTTCCAGCAGGTCGCCGGCGAGACCGCGCCGAGCCTGGCCGGGTTCAGCCTGCTCGACCGCTGGCAGGTGCCAGGCCAGCCGCGGGTCGCCCCCGGCGCGGCCCTGACGCTGCCGGCTCACGCCCTGTCCCTGCCGCCGCGCGGCGACCCTGCGGCGGTGCTGCCGCTGGTGCTGCGGGTCAGCGGCGACAGCGCCAGCGGGCCGGTCAGTGCGCAGCTGCTGACCTTCGCGGTGGACCTCAACGGGCAGGTGGCGGCGGCGCAGCGCCTGCGGATCGCGCTGCTGGCGCCGCTCCACGAGCCGACCCAGCGCACCCCCGCCGGCGCCTTCATCGACCAGGGCCGGGGCCTGGAGGCACAGCTGGCTCCGAGTGCCCCCCTGGGCGCGATCGCCGCCGCGCTGAGCCGTCCGGGAGCTCCGAAGGTTACCCTGGTGGTCGACGCGCTGCTCACCGAGGAGGCCAGCCTGCTGGTGGGCAACCCCGGCTCCAAGATCGCGAGCCAGTTCACCGACAACCTCCGCGCCGCGGCCGACCAGAACCCGCAGAACCCCCCGAGCGCCTTCCCCTACGACACCGCCGACCTGCCCTCGCTGCTGCGGGGCGGCTACGACACCGAGGCGCTCGCCTCGGTGCTGCGCGGCCAGAACCTTCTCAGGGAGTTCGGCACCACGCCCTCCACCGCACTGGCCTGGCCGGTGAGCGGACCGATCGACACCGCCACCCTCAAGGGGATCGCCCTCAGCGGCGCGACCACGGTGGTGCTGCCAGCGCGGCTGCTGCCGACTTCGGCGGCGCTCACCCAGAACGCCACCGTGAACCTCGGGCCCGGGGTGGCGCCGCTGCGGCGGGCGCTGGTCCCCGACACGACCCTCTCAACCCCGCTCAGCAGCGCCCAGATGACCACCGAGCCGGTCGCCTGGGCCCAGCGGATCCTGGCCGAGAGCGCGGTGACCTGGCTGGAGCAGCCGAACAGCGGCCAGCCGCGCGGCGTGCTGCTGGCGCCGCCGCAGTCGTGGCGGCCGTCGCCCGCGTTCTTCCGGGCGCTGGCGCAAGGGCTGGCCGCCGCGGGCTGGCTGCGGCTGGAGCCGGCCGCCCAGCTCGCCACCGACGTCCCGCAGGGCCCCGACAGGCAGCCACGCCAGCTGGTCCCCTACGGCGCCGCGGACGCGCACCTCGGGCTGCCCGCCAGCTACCTGGCCAGCATCGCCAAGACCCGCGCCAGCCTCGCCAGCTTCAACCGCGCGGTGGGGGACAACTTCGCGCTCTCCGACGACTTCGACCGCGACCTGCTGATCGCCGCGTCGAGCGACTGGCGGCCCAGCCCCGCGCGCCCGCGCGGGGCCAGCTTCATCAACGCGGTCAAGAAGGGGATGCGGACGGTCTACAGCAAGGTCGGGGTGGACCGCACCCCGCGGACGCTCACCTCGCGCACCGGGCAGCTGCCGATCACCGTGATCAACGACGGCGACCAGCCGCTCGAGGTGATGCTGCAGCTCTCCTCGCCCCGGGTCGACCTGCCGGCGGCGACGCAGCCGTTCCTGCTGGCCGCGCACCGCCGCGTCACCAAGCGGATCGAGGTGAGCACCCGGACCACCGGCAGCTTCCCGATCCTGGTCGAGGTGCTCACCCCTGACGGCCGGCAGATCACCCAGGCGTCGGTCACCCTGGTCTCGACCGCCTTCGACCGGGTCGCGCTGCTGCTCGCCGGCGGCGCCGCCGCCTTCCTGCTGGTCTGGTGGGGCCGCAAGCGGGCACGGCGGCGGGGCGGCGACGCCGGCGCGGGGGCTGCCCCGGCCACGCCCTCCAGCCCCGGCGCCAGCACCAGCGCCAGCACCGGCGCCCCCGTGGACGGCGTGGTGAAGGCGGGGACGCCATGAGGCACCAGGGCGAGCGCGGTGCCGCGGCGAACGACGATGGCGGTGCGTGAATGAGCGTCGGCGAGGCGAACCCGGTGCCGGCGGCAGGCTCCCCGGCCTCGGCCTCGCCGGCGGGCCGGGCGGGACGCCAGCCGGCCGAGCCGAGCCTGGCCCGTTCGACCGCGGTGATGGCGGCCGGGACGCTGCTGTCCCGGGTCACCGGCCTGCTGCGGGTGATCGTGCTGGTGTCGGTCCTCGGCGTCACCGAGGGCAAGCTCGCCGACGTCTACAACGTCGCCAACACCACCCCGAACATCGTCTACGAGCTGGTGCTCGGCGGGATCCTGTCGTCGATCTTCGTGCCGGTGTTCGTCGAGGTGCGCCGCACCCGCGGGATGCGGACGGCCAACTACGTGGCCTGCGCGGTGATGACCGTCGCGATCGTGGGGCTCGGCCTGCTGGCGCTGGTCACGATGCTGACCGCGCCCTGGATCATCAAGGTCTACATCCACAGCGGCACGCCCGCGCAGCGGGCCGAGGCCCAGCGGCTCGGCGGCCAGATGCTGGTCATGTTCATGCCGCAGATCGTGTTCTACGGGGTTGGGGCGGTGATGACCGGGCTGCTCAACGCCAACCGGCGCTTCGGCGTGCCGATGTTCGCCCCGATCCTGAACAACCTGACGGTGATCGCGGTGGCGCTGGCCTTCTACTTCATCGTCGGCGACCAGGTGCCGCCGCTCGGCCAGGTCACCACCGGCGAGAAGCTGCTGCTCGGCCTTGGCACCACCGCTGGGGTGGTGGCGATGACGATGGTGCAGTGGCCGTTCCTGCGCCGCGCCGGGTTCCGCTTCCATCTGGAGTGGCACCTCCGCGACCCGGCCATCAAGAAGATGGCCACCCTGTCGGCGTACACGGTCGGCTACGTGGTGGTCAACCAGCTCGGCTACGCGGTGATCCCGATCCTCGCCTACGGCGTCCAGGGGGGCTACAGCGCCTACACCTACGCCTTCACCTTCTTCCAGCTGCCCCACGGGGTGTTCGCGGTGTCGGTGATGACGGCGTTGCTGCCACCCATGAGCGAGCAGGCGGTGGCGCGCGACTGGGACGCCTTCCGGGCATCCCTGGCCAAGGGGCTGCGCCTGACGGCGGTGGTGCTGCTGCCCGCCTCCGTCGGCTACCTAGCGCTCGCCGGGCCGATCGTGCGGCTGCTGCTGGCGCACGGCGTCATCGGCGGGAGCAGCGTGGTGCTGCTGACCCGGGTGCTGACCATGTTCGTGCTCGGCCTGCTGCCGTTCTCGGCGTTCCAGCTGTGCCTGCGGGCGTTCTACGCGCTGCAGAACACCCGCACCACCTTCCTGGTGAACATCGCCGCGGTGGCCGTGAACGTGGTGCTCGACCTGGCGCTGTTCCACGCCCTGCCGACGCCGTGGAAGGTCCCCGGGCTGGCGCTCGGCTCCAGCGTCGCCTACACGGTCGGGGTGATCCTGCTGCTGCGGCGCCTTTCCACCAAGATCGGCGGGTTGGGGAGCCGGCGCATCCTCGCGGCGGTCGAGCGGATGCTGGTCGCCAGCCTGGGCATGGGCGCGGTCGCCTGGCTCGCCGCCGCCGGTGCCGCCCACCTGCTCGGCCGGGGGACGTTCGCCTCGTTGCTCACGGTGGTGGTCGGGGTGGGCGCGGGCCTCGCCACCTACCTCGGCATGGCGCGGCTCCTCGGGGTGGCGGAGGTCGGCGCGGTGCTGGCGCTGGTCCGGCGCCGCTCCGCCGCGTAGGCGGGCCGGAAGATATCGGGCAGCGCGGGACACCACCGATCAAGTCGATCGTGCCGTACGTACCTATGTCCTCGAACTCCTTGACCATTACCTTTCCGGTGTGGCACAACGGACGACGGTCGCAGTCCCGACAACCCAATGGAGGGTCCTTCCCCTGCGTCCCCCGCGTCCGGTCCGGACCGTTCTTCCGAATCTGCTGGTCATTGCCGGTCTCCTGGCCGGCCTCCTCGGCAACCCCGCTGCGGCCGGCGCCTCCGAGAGCCCCGCCCACAAGGCGGCTCGGCTGCGCGCCGAGGCCGTCCAGGTGCAGGCCACCATCGACCAAATGAACGACCAGGTCGAGGTCCTGGTCGAGCGCTACGACGCCAACCAGGAAGCGCTCGGCCGCACCGCCGCCGCGCAGGCCGGCACCAGGCGGCGGATCGACGCCGCCACCGCCGCGCTCAACGCCGGGCAGGACCAGCTCGACCAGCGTGCCTGGGACGCCTACACCACCGGGCCGGTGACCCCGCTGGCGGCGCTGCTGGGGGCGGCCACCATCCAGGACATGCTGACCAGCGCGAAGTACCAGGAACGGGTCATCGACGCTGACAACGCTGCCGTGGTCAGGATCCGCCAGGCCCGGCACGCCCTGGGGACCCTCGCCGCGCAGCTTGCCGCCCAGCGCCGGGCCGAGGAGCAGCTCCGGGCCGCCCTGAGAAGCCAGCGCCGGCGGATCGAGGCTGGCCTGGCACGCCAGCAGGCCTACCTGGCCCAGCTCAAGTCGGCTGTCAAGCGGGCCCTGGACGACCAGCGCCGCCGTGAGGAGGCGCTGGCCCGCCAAGCCCTCGCCCGCCAGGCCCTCGCCCGCCAGCTGGCCGCCGCCCGCGCCGCCCGGGCGCGGGCGGCCAGTGCCAGTGCTTCCCGCGCCGGCGCCAGGCCCTCCTGGGCGCTGCCGCGGGCCGGCAGCGGCGCCGGCGGGACCGCCACGCTCGCCGACGGCGGTGCCGGGGCGGACGTGTCCTCGCGGGCGGTCGCCTTCGCCTTCGCCCCAGCTCGGCAAGCCCTACGTCTGGGGCGCGACCGGGCCGTCCAGCTACGACTGCTCAGGCCTGACGTCGACCGCCTATCACAGCGCCGGCCTCGCCCTGCCGCGCACCGCCGCCGAGCAGTGGTGGGCCGGCCGTCACGTCAACCGGTCCGGCCTGCGGCCTGGCGACCTGGTCTTCTACGCCACCAACACCAGCGATCCGGCCACCATCCACCACGTCGGCATCTACGTCGGCAACGGCGAGATGATCGAGGCCCCCCACACCGGCGCCGATGTCCGGGTCGCCTCGATCGCACGCCGCGACTACATCGGCGCGACCCGCCCAGCCGGGTAGGAATCGACCCATCGGGGCCCCGCGGCCACCACGGCACGGGCCTGCGGTTCCTACGGCCGCGGGACCATGCCCCCCGAACCCCCCGGCGCGTAGCACCGTCCGGCGAAGTAGCCGCCTGCTAGACTGCCTGAGTCGAGATCCCCAGGGAAAAGAAGCGACTGAAGCCGGTTGCTTTCCATATGAGCATGTCGCAGGTTGGTTCAGGGCTACCCCGAGTGCTCGCTGAGCGGTACGAGCTCAGCGAGCAATTGGCTTCGGGGCGGCTGACGAGTGTTTGGCGTGGCCACGACCGCGTGCTCGGCCGCGACGTCATCGTCAAGGTGCTGCACCCGTACCTGGCCGCCGACCCGGCCTTCCGCGCCCGCTTCCACCAGGAGGCGGTGAACGCCGCACGCCTCACTCATCCCAACATCGTGGCGCTGTACGACACCGGCGAGCACGAGCATGATCAGGAGGGCGTCGTCTACCTCGTCATGGAGTTGGTCCGCGGCGCCACCCTGCGGCAGGTGCTCAAGAGGTACGGCGCCCTGCCGCCCGCCAAGGCGGCCCAACTCGCCTGCGAGATCATCGCCGCGCTGGAGTACGCGCACCAGAGCGGCGTGGTACACCGCAATCTCAAGCCCACCAACGTGGTGCTGGCCGAGGACGACAGCGTCAAGGTGGGGGACTTCTCCATCACGGCGGCGGCCAGCGACGACGACCCGGAGCGGACCGGCGAGCTGCTGGGGCTCGACGCCGCCGGCTACGTCGCGCCCGAGATCCTCGCCGGGGACGAGCCCGACGGCCGCGCCGACGTCTACGGCCTGGGCGCCTGCCTGTACGAGATGCTGACCGGCCGGGCGCCGTATGCCTCGCGTTCGCTGACGGTGCACGGCACCGGGCAGCTGTTCTCACCCCGGGCGGTACGCGCGGACGTGCCCCGTGAGCTGGACGCGGTGGTGCAGAAGGCGATGGCGCTCGACCCTGACCGACGCTTCCAGAGCGCCCGGGAGATGGCGGCGGCCCTGGCCCGCTCGGCCGCCGACGCCGACGGCGCCCCGGGCGCCCTGGTGCCGGTCGAGCACAACCTGCCGCCCGCCACCGACACCGAGTTCATCCCGGCGGAGCCGGAGGGATTCCTGCGCCACGAGGGCCGCTGGCTCGGCTGGACCCTCGCCCTGGTCGGCATGGCCGCCGTCCTGGTGGTGGTCGGGCTGACGCTCAGCAAGAGCGTCAACCTCCACCTCCCCGGCGTGCCCGGCAACAAGGGCGGCGGCGGCTCGACGACCACCACCGGGCAGCACGCCACCACCCTCAAGTTCACCCAGGCGATCCCGTTCGACCCGCCGCCCGGAGACGGCTCGGAGCACGCCGAGAAGGCCGCGAACGCGACTGACGGCGACCCGGCCACGGCGTGGATCACGCAGGAGTACAACAACCCGGTCTTCGGCGGCATCAAGACGGGCGTCGGCCTGATCCTGAAGGTCGACCATGCGGTCCGGCCCGGCGAGCTGGACCTGACCCTGGCGAAGCCCGGGGCGAGCTTCACGGTCTACGGCGCGACCGGGGACGGCGGCTCCTTCCCGACCAGCCTGTCGGACGGCTGGACGCGGCTCGGCAGCTCCACCGGGACCAGGCAGCAGACCAACCTACAGCTCAGCGGGAGCGGCAGCTACCAGTATTACCTGGTCTGGTTCACCAGCCTGCCAGCAGCGGGGGACGGCAGATTCCAGGCCGGCATCGCGGAGGCGTCCTTGCGAGCGTAGAGGGTGAGGCAGGAGGCGTGCCGGTTTGAGCGATCCCAGCGACGAAGCGCTCCTGGCCGCCCACCTGCGTGGCGACCGGCAGGCCTTCGGCGTGCTGGTGCGACGCCACGAGCGCCGCGTCTACGGCCTCTGCCTGCGCCTCCTCGGCAACCGCGAGGACGCCGAGGACGCCACCCAGGAGGCTTTCCTGGCGGCCCTGCGCCACGCCGCCAGCTTCCGCCGCACGGCGGCCTTCTCGACCTGGCTGTACCGCATCGCGGTGAACGCCGCCACCGACCAGGGGCGGCGGCGTGCCAGGGCCCGCAGCGTCCCGTTGTTGGAGGAGGGTCCCAAGCAGCTCGCACCGGTCGTCCCGGACGCCACCGAGGAGGTGGCCGGCGCGATCGCGGTGCAGGCCGCCCTCGCCCGGGTCCCGCTCGACTTCCGGGTCGCGCTGGTGCTCTGCGACCTCTACCAGCTCCCGAGCGTGCAGGCGTCCGAGATCCTGGGAATCCCGGTCGGGACGGTGAAGAGCCGCGCCTTCCGTGGCCGCCTCGCCCTGGCCGAGCTGCTCTCCGGCGCTGGCATCGGCGCCAGCGCCAGCGGCGCCACCAGCGCCACCAGCGCCGAGGGCCTGCCGGAGCGCGCCAAGGCCCGCGCGCCGGTCGCCGGAGGAGGGCCCGCGGGAACCGGAACCGCCTTCCCAACGTCCGAATCTGCAGAACCAGAACGTCGCCAGCCCGACCAGGAGTAGCAGCGTGCGCCACCAGCCCGACCACCCTGACCAGCAGCAGCTCGCCGCCTTCCAAGCGGGGGAGCTGGGTCGTCGTGAGCGCGCACGCCTCGAAACGCACCTGGGAGCCTGCGCCGGCTGCGCGGCCCTGCTGGCCGGCGCCGAGCAGGCCGGCCGCCTGCTGGCCGCCCTGCCGCTGGAGCCCGAGCTGCCCCCCGGCCTCCAGGAGCGTCTGGCGACCGCAGTCGAGCGCGAGATCGCGACCCAGCCCTCCCGGCCTTCCCGGGCCGCCCAGCAATCACGGCGATCACGGCAGGCGCCGGCCTGGTATCGGCGCCGGGGGGCCCTCGGCCTGCTCGGCGCCGCCGCCGCCCTGCTCCTGTTGGTGGCCCTGGTGCCGCGACTCCACCCCGTCGCGTCGCCGAAGCGTACGAGCAGCGGCGCCGCCAGCAGTGCGGCGGGCCCGGCCACAGCCGCGGGGCAAGCTGCCGCTGGAGAGGCGGCGCAGCCCCCGACGCGGGTCCTGGCGGTCATCAACGCCCCGCATGGCTTCTCAGCGCGGGACCTGAAGGCCGACCTGGCCGCCGACCCGAGCGCACGCGCGGCGTTCAGCGCCGCCCGGAGCGGCGTTCCGGGCCCAACCCCGCTGAACCCGAAGAGCTCGGCGCAGCCGGACGCTGGCACCGCGACCACCACGGCGTCGTCGTCAGGTGCGGCCCCCACGGGGCCCTCCGGGAACAAGGCAATGACCAGCATCCAGGCCAGCTGCCTCGCTGCCGCCGCCAGACTGGCGCCGGGAGCCCGCCCGGCCCTCGTGGTGACCACCGTCTACCAGGGAAAACCCGCGACCGTGCTGGTCACCGTCGCAGCTGGGAACGGCGGCGGCACCGTGGCGGCCACGCTCTGGTACTTCGCGGGTGGCAGCTGCGGCCAGCAGCCACTCCACCATGAGGAGACCACCGTCACGCTGCCGTAGGGCGCTGGTGCGCGCGAGGCGCTACCAGGTCCCGCTGGCGCGCAGGTAGGCGACCACGGCGCCGATCACGTCGAACAGCAGCAGCTGGGGCGCGAGCGGGGAGACCGAGAACACCAGGGCGACCGCGCTCATGCCGAGCAGCAACGCGGCGGCGGCGGCCGCCCCGAAGCCGGTGTGAACGCGCCGCTTGGCGGCACGGCGGACCACCTCGCCGACGGCGAACCCGTACAGGACCGCCAGCAGCAATCCGGCCATACCTACCTTGACCAGCACGAACCCGCCGGCGAAGGCGACCGCCAGGCCCGCCCCGAACGCCCTGGCCATCAGCGGCACTCCGGGGGTGCCGCGGGCACGCGACGACTGCCGCGCGCAGCGCGGGCACTTCTGCCCGACCACCGTGTTGACCATGCACCGGGCGCAGATCGGGTCGCCGCAGCTCGAGCAGGTGA
>DASWDC010000194.1:0-7521 GCA_036395655.1 Actinomycetota bacterium
CACCCTGGAGCGTGGTGCCACCTATGGCCTCGGCCGGCGGGAGCTGGCCGAGCGGCTGCCGGTCGGGCAGGGCATCGCCGGCGCGGTGGCGGCGCGGGGCACGCCGATGGTGCTGGCGATCCCGCCCAAGGGCGCCGCCCCCCGCACCGGCGAGCCCAAGGCGACCACCCAGGTGAGCGTGCCGCTGCTGGCGCAGGGACGGGTGCTCGGGGTGCTCAGCCTCTACGACCGCCAGGGCCAGGGCCAGGGCCAGGGCCAGGGCGTCGGGCAGGAGGGCGACTTCACCCTGGAGGACGCCGAGGCGCTGGCCGCCTTCGCGGTGCAGGCCGCGGTGGCGGTCGAGAACGTCCAGCTCCACGCCGAGGCCGAGCGCCTGTCGGTGACCGACGCGATGACCGGGGCGTGGAACTACCGCTACTTCGAGCGGCGCCTGGAGCAGGAGATCGAGCGCTCCCGCCGCTTCGGGCGGGTGTTCAGCCTGCTGCTGCTGGACATCGACCACTTCAAGTGGGTCAACGACCGCCACGGCCACCAGCGGGGCGACGAGGTGCTGGTCGAGCTGGCCCGCCGCGTCACCGCCAGCGTCCGCGACATCGACACCTTCGCCCGCTACGGCGGCGAGGAGTTCGTACTGATCCTGCCCGAGACCGACGTCGAGGGCGGTCTGGCCGCCGCCGAGAAGCTCCGCAAGGTCGTCGGCGGCCAGCCGTTCGCCGCCCGGCCCGACGACCCCGGCATCTCGCTGACCATCTCGGTCGGGGTCGCCGGCTACCCGCAGCACGCCGCCGGGCCCAACGTGCTGCTGCGCGCCGCCGACAGCGCCATGTACGAGGCCAAGGTCCAGGGCCGCGACCGGGTGGTCTCCGCCCGACCCGGCCTGCTGGCGATCGATGGTGGTTCGCGGACCCTTCCAGGGGGCAGTGCTGGGGGAAGCACGAAGGCTGAGTAGGGCCAGCCGCCAGCCGCTATGATCGGCCTTTCCAGTTTCAAGACCGCAGCAGCAGCTTTCCGGGGGTGGGGGACGTGAAGGTACGCAAAGCAGTGATTCCCGCGGCTGGGCTCGGCACCCGCTTCCTGCCGGCCTCCAAGGCGCAGCCAAAAGAGATGCTGCCGGTGGTCGACACCCCGGCGATCCAGTACGTGGTGGAGGAGGCGGTCCGCGCCGGTCTCGACGACATCCTGATCGTGATCGGGCGGGGCAAGTACGCCATCGAGGACCACTTCGACCGCTCCTGGGAGCTGGAGAAGCTCCTCGCCGACAAGGGCTCCGACCAGCGGCTGCGGCAGGTCCAGGAGATCGCCGACATGGCGGAGATCCACTACATCCGCCAGAAGATGCCGCTCGGCCTCGGCCACGCGGTCAGCGTCGCCGAGCAGCACGTCGGCAACGAGCCGTTCGCGGTCCTCCTCGGCGACGACCTCATCGGCGAGGACGAGAAGCTGCTCGCGAACATGGTGGACTGCTACGAGCGGCAGCAGACCAGCGTGGTCGCGGCGATGGAGGTGCCGCGCTCCCAGATCAGCGCCTACGGCGCGGTCGCGCCCGGCAACGAGGTCGAGCCGGAGGTCTTCCGGGTCACCGACATCATCGAGAAGCCGGAGCCCGAGGAGGCACCCTCCAACCTCGCGGTGATCGGCCGCTACGTGCTCCACCCGGACATCTTCGACGCCCTGCGCGCCACCAAGCCGGGCGCCAAGGGCGAGATCCAGCTCACCGACGCGATCAAGCTGCTCACCCAGGCGCAGGGCGGCAAGGGCGCGCTGGCGATGGCCTTCACCGGCACCCGCTACGACGTCGGCGACAAGAACGACTACCTGCGCGCCACCGTCGAGCTGGCCGCCCGCCGCGACGACATCGGCCCGGCGTTCGTCTCCTTCCTGCGCGACTTCGTCTCCCAGCTCGACGCGCCCGACGGCACCCGGCGCTGACGCGCCGGCGCCGCACCGGACCCGTCCCGTACGCTGTCGCCGATGGCCGACCACTTCCCACCAGAGCAGGGCCGGGTGGACCCCCCGGACATGGTGCCGTTCGAGCAGGCCCGCGCCGAGGTGCTGGCGCGGCTGCCGCCGCTGCCGGCCCGCGAGGTGGGGCTCGGCGACGCGCTCGGCTGCGTGCTCGCCGCCGACATCCACGCCGGCGAGCACCTCCCGCCGTTCGCGAACTCGGCCATGGACGGGTTCGCGGTGCGCAGCGCCGACGTCCAGGCGGCAAGCGCGCAGCGCCCGGTGGCGCTCCGCCTGGCCGGCGAGGTGTTCGCCGGCAGTGCCCGCCTGCCGCGGGTTCCGCCCGGCGGCGCGGTGCGGATCATGACCGGCGGGTCGTTGCCGCCGGGTGCCGACGCGGTGGTGCCGGTCGAGCAGACCAAGCTCGCCGCCGGGGGCGACCCCGGAAGCGGCGAGGTCCTGGTCCACGTCGCCGTGGGGCAGCGCGCCTTCGTGCGGGAGGCTGGCGAGGACGTGCGCGAGGGCACGCTGGTGCTGGAGCGCGGGCGGGTGCTCGACCCGGCCGCGATCGGCATGCTCGCCTCGGTCGGGCGGCGCACCGTCCCGGTCGTGCCCCGGCCGCGGGTCGCGGTGGTCTCCACCGGCGACGAGCTGGTCGATCCCGGCGACCCGCTCGGCCCCGGGCAGATCCGCGACTCCAACTCCTGGCTGCTGGTCGCCCAGGCCCGGCGAGCGGGCGCGGAGGCGTTCCGCTGCGGCCGCCTGCACGACGACCCCGGCGCGCTGCGCAAGGGGTTCGCGCTGGCGGCGGCCGAGGGCGACCTGGTGCTCACCTCCGGCGGCGTGTCGGTGGGGGACCGCGACTACACCAGGCAGGTGCTCGCCGAGCTGGGCGACGTGCGCGGCATGCGGGTGGCGATGCAACCGGGCATGCCGCAGGCGTTCGGCTTCGCCGCCGGGACGCCCCTGTATGGGCTGCCCGGCAACCCGGTCTCGTGCTTCGTGGTCTTCGAGCTGCTGGTCCGCCCGGCGCTGCGGCGCCTGGCCGGCCACCCCGACGACCGCCTCGACCATGTCCGGGTGCCCGCCGTGCTGGGCGAGCCGGTCCGCAGTCCCGCCGGGAAGGTGTCCTTCCTGCGTGTCCGTCTGGAGCAGGAGGCCGGCGAGGGGAGCCCACGTGCCTTCCTCACCGGGCCGCAGGGCTCCGGAGTGCTCAGCTCCTGCGTGGCCGCGGACGGCCTGGCGGTGATCCCGGCAGCGGACCGGGAGCTGGCCGCCGGCGCGGTCGTCGAGGTCGTGCTGCTGCGCGACGACCCTCCCTCCCTCGTTCCATGACTGAGCCGCGATCCCAGCCCGAGCCTCGGCTGACCCACGTGGACGAGCGTGGCGCCGCGCGGATGGTCGACGTCTCCGCCAAGCCGGAGAGCGAGCGCGTGGCGGTGGCGGGCTGCCGGGTGCTGCTCGCGCCCGCGACCCTGGAGCTGCTCGCCAGCGGCGGGCTGGCCAAGGGCGACGCGCTGGCGGTCGCCCGGATCGCCGGGATCATGGGGGCGAAGCGGACTCCCGAGCTGATCCCGCTGTGCCATCCGCTGCCGATCACCGGCGTGGAGGTCGCCCTCGACGTGGAGGCCGACGCGGTCGCGATCACCGCCACCGTCCGTACGACCGGCCGGACCGGCGTGGAGATGGAGGCGCTCACGGCGGCGGCCACCGCCGCGCTCGCCCTCTACGACATGGTCAAGGGCGTCCAGCGCGACGCCCGCGTCGACGGGCTGCGCCTGCTCGCCAAACGCGGCGGCCGCTCCGGGGACTACCGTGCCCCGGACCCGGACCCGGACCCGGACCCGGACCCGGACCCGGACCCGGACATCGGCGCCGGGGGCGACAATGGCTGAGGGGTTGAGGGGGCTCCGGGTCGCGCTGCTCACTGTGAGCGACCGGGTCGCCGAGGGGAGTCGTGACGACCAGGGCGGCGACGTCCTCTGCGCGCTGCTGGAGGCGGCCGGCGCGACCTTGGCCGGCCGGGCGGTGGTGCCCGACGAGCGGCCGCGGATCGTCGCCGCGCTCCGGTCGCTCGCCGCCGGCGCCGAGGTGGTGCTGACCACGGGCGGCACCGGCCTCGGCCCCCGTGACGTCACCCCCGAGGCGACCCGCGAGGTGCTGGACCGCGAGGCACCAGGCATCCCGGAGGCGCTGCGGCACGCGAGCCTGGCGATCACGCCCTTCGCGATGCTCTCGCGTGCCGCCGCCGGTCTCGCCGGGCGCACCCTGATCGTGAACCTCCCCGGCAACCCCAAGGCCGTCGCCGAGGAATGGGAGGTCCTCGCGCCGGTCCTGGCCCACGCGGTCGCCACCGCGACGGGCCCGGTCCCCGACGCGAGCCACCTGCACCACCGTCACCGCCAGGGTCACTAACCGGTAACGGGCGCGGAAGCCCGTTGCTCCACCTTGGGGTGCGTGTTACGGTGCCGCTCGCTTGTCCTGGTCGGGGACTTCCTCGCCGGCCAGCTCCGTCCCCCCGCCGCCGACGAGAGGTGCATCGTGAGCTTCGCGGGTCCCGATCCGTCCGGGACTGACCGGCGCCGTCAGCTGGTGGCCCGACGCCGGCGCGTGCTCGTCGTCCTCGCGCTCGCGGCGCTGGTCGGGCTGCGTGCCGGCGTCGCGCTCGGCGGCCGCTGGTGGCTGGCGGAGGCGGCGACGGGGTCGCTGCTCGCCGGCTACCTGCTCGCCCTGGCGCTGGCGGGCGCTCGCGCGCAGCGCCGGCACCAGCGCGGGCGGCAGCCTCTCCCCGAAGCGCCCGGAGTGGCGATCACGGCGAAGGAGGCCGCCGAGCCCACGCCGACCATCGCGGCGAGCGTCCCGGCCGAGGCCCTGCCGCCTCCCGGACCGGCGGCGGAGCGAAGGTCGCGGCGGCCCTTGTCCCGGCGCCTGCGGCCCGCGCCGAAATGAGCCTGGAGGAGATCGAACGCGGCCTGCGCGACCGCTTCGGCGCCAAATACCGTGCCCGCGAGGTTGGCATCGGCAACGCCCGGCAGGCGATCCGCCGCGCGGCCAACGCCATCCGCGCGGTCCACCGGGGCGAGTTCGAGGTCGCCGACCGCCTGCTGGTCGAGGCGCGGGAGCTGCTCGACATCGCCGGGTCGGTGCTGGCCGCCCACCCCGACGTCTACTACGCCGGGTTCCTGCAGGACGCCCAGAAGGAGTACGCGGAGGCGCGGGCCACCCGCGCGCTGGTCGCCGGCGAGCCGCCGCCTCCTCCCGAGGATCTCGGCGTCGGCGACGCCCCCTACCTGAACGGCCTGGCCGAGGCGATCGGCGAGCTGCGCCGCCACGTCCTGGACCTGCTCCGCGCCGGCGCGGACGACCGCGCTGCCCGCGGCTTCCAGGCGATGGAGGACATCCACGCGCTGCTGGCCAACATCGACTACCCCGACGCGATCACCGGCGGCCTGCGCCGCTCCACCGACGTCGCCCGGGCGGTGATCGAGCGCACCCGCAGCGACCTCACCCTCACCGGCATCCAGCGTGACCTCGCGGACGCGCTGCGCCACGCGGCCGACCCCGGCGCCGACCCCGACCCGGGCGCCGACCCCGACCCCGGTTCCCACGGCAGCCGGTAGGCTGTGCTCCATGGATAGCGAGGACCTCCCGCTCGGCGGGTTCAACAAGCTGCTCGGCCTCCGGCTGGAGGAGGCGAGCGCTGACCTGGTGGTGGCGACCGTTCCGGTCACGCCGGACCTGCACCAGCCCTACGGGCTCGTTCACGGCGGGGTCTACTCGTCGGTGGTGGAGGCGACCGCCAGCGTCGGCGCGGCGCTGTGGCTCGGCGACCGGGGGCGGACCGTCGGGATCGGCAACCAGACTGAGTTCCTGCGGGCGGTCCGCGACGGCGTGCTGAGAATCGTCGCGACCCCGATCAAGCGCGGTCGCTCGACCCAGCTGTGGCAGGTCGACGTCACTGACGACCATGGGCATCTGGCGGCGCAGGGGCGGGTCCGGCTGATGAACCTGCCAGGCGGCTCGTTCGAGTAGGCGCTACCGTTTGGCGGCCTTGTAGAGCTGCTCGACGCAGTCGGTGATGGCTTTGGCGACGGCGTCCAGCTCCGGGATGGTGTCCCAGTCGGCGGTGAGGCCGATGGTGAGCTGATCGGCCCAGCTGAGGGCGGCGACCGCGAAGCCCATGTCCTCGGCCAGCGGCATGATCGGATATGCGGCGGCCACCCGGGCGCCCAGCAGGTAGACCGGGACCGGCACGCCCCGCAGGGCGGTGACGATCAGGTTGAACCAGCGGCCCCGGTAGGCGAAACGCGCCGCGCGGGCGTGGACCCATGCCGGCGCCCAGGTGCCGACCGAGTCCATCAGGAACTTGGCGGCCCGGGCCTGGTGGGTGTGGCGCGCCGCCCGGGTCAGGGCGCGCACGGCGGCGAGCCGCTCGGCCGGCGCCATCGGGCCGACCGGGAGGTCGATGGAGAAGGCGGCGGTCCAGGTCCCGGGCGCTGCCTGCTTGCTCCAGGGCCGCACCGCGATCGGCAGCATGGTCCGCAGGGTGGCCGGCGCTCCACCTCCCCCCGGGGCACCGGAGGCCGGGCGGGCGGCGAGCAGCCGGTGGAGCGCCTCGGCGGTGGCGGTGAGGGCGATGTCGCTGGTGCCGCAGCCAAGTTCGCGCCGGATCCGGTTGATCCAGGGCAGCGGGACCTCGGTGAAGGCGATACGGCGCCGCGGGCCGATCGGCCCGGTGATCGGGCTGCGTGGAGCGCGACCGCGGCGGGCCAGCTCCCAGACGCCGAGCAGGGTGTCGAACGCGCGCCGCAGCGACCAGCGAGGCCGGGTCACCAGATGGGCGCTGCCCTGGGCGACCGACCGCAGGGGCCCGGCGAGATGGGCCCGGAGCGCCGCGAAAAACAACCGCGACCCACCCTGGGGGCGCCCCCCCGGGATCAGACTATCAACGTCGGGAGGGGGGCTGCTCGCGGTATCCACAGGCCCCGGCGGTCCCGGGGAGGGGGTGGGATCCGGGGTCAGGTCGAGGATGTGGCGGGCCAGTTCGAGGGCGGCGAGGCCGTCGGCGATGGCGTGGTGCAGCTTGACCAGGAAGCCCTGGAGGCCGTCGGGGAGGCCCTCGATCAGGTAAGCCTCCCAGAGAGGGCGGGAGCGGTCGAGCGGCTGGGACATGACCGCCTCCACGGCGGCGCACAGGTCCGCGCGGCCCCCGGAGCCAGCCAGGTGGAGGGTGCGCAGGTGGGCGCCCAGGTCGAAGGCGTCGTCGTCGACCCAGGCGGGGCGGACCAGCCCGAGGGGCGGGAACGCCAGCCGCTGGCGCAGGCGCGGGACCTGGTCGAGGCGGCCGGCGAGGTGGGCGGCGACCTCGTCCAGACGCAGCGGACCGGAGGGTCGCCCGGACGGGTCCAGGATCGCCAGGCCGCCGACGTGCTGCTGCACCCGCGCTGTCTCAGTGTGGAGGAAGAAAGCGTCGTGGGGACGCAGCAGCTCCAAGGGCAAGGACCGCTCCGGCGTTGCCATAGGGGCGGCCGGTGCTACTGGTGGCGATCGACGGCGCCGCCCTCGCCGTCGCCGCGG
>DASWDC010000195.1:0-16330 GCA_036395655.1 Actinomycetota bacterium
CAGGTGCTCACCAACCTGCTCGACAACGCCGTCAAGTACTCCCCCGACGGTGCCCCGATCCGGATCGAAGCACGACGCGACGCCGGCCAGGCGGTCCTCGCCGTTGAGGACGCCGGCCCGGGCGTCCCCGCCGCCGACCGCGAGCGCATCTTCGAGCGCTTCGCCCGGCTGGAGCAGGGGGAGGCCCACCGCGCCGGCGGCGTCGGCCTGGGCCTGTGGATCGCCCGCCAGCTCGCCCGCAACCTCGGCGGCGACCTGCTCCTCGCCCCGCCGTCGCGGCCGGACGGCGGGGCCCGGTTCGAGCTGCGCCTCCCACTGGTCCAGAATGTCCTCGGCACCGAGCGCTCAATGACGCTGGCGGCGACGCCGAGATAACCCTGGCGCCGCCCTTTCAAGGTGCCCGAACCAGCGAGAAGCCCTTCTTCCTGGCAATCAGGCGCCCAAGAGGGTAGCGTGTTGATCTCTGTGCGGGCCTAGACCCGCCGTTTCGAGTATTCGGGGCCAAATACGGCCGTCCTCGTGGGAGGTGGAGCATGATCGCTGCCTGCTCGAACGACCTAGATGCCCCGCTCGGATTCGCCCCGCGCAGTCCCCGACCCGGGTGCGGGCGGTCGGGAGACGG
The DNA here is from genome assembly GCA_036395655.1 of Actinomycetota bacterium. Taxonomy (GTDB): domain Bacteria; phylum Actinomycetota; class CALGFH01; order CALGFH01; family CALGFH01; genus DASWDC01. Next base: position 623 of record DASWDC010000195.1, read on the forward strand.
CATCCGGTAGCACCCGGGGAAGCGTCGGCGCGACAGCGTCACCAGGATTCAGCCGCGGCGCTCGCCGATCAAGGAGGTCCTCCAGTCATGTCTCAGTCAAGCGACGAACGCGTCACCTACCTCACGCCTGAGGCCTACGAGCGTCTGAGCACGGAGCTCGACGAGCTGAAGACCGAGGGCCGTGAGCGTGTCTCCCAGCAGATCGGCGTGGCGCGCGAGCACGGGGACATCCGGGAGAACGCCGACTACGACGCGGCCAAGAATGAGCAGGGCATGATGGAGGCGCGCATCCGCCAGCTCGAGAAGCTGCTGCGCTCGGCGGTCGTCGGTATCCCGCCCGCCACCGGCAAGGCCGGCCCGGGCATGGTGGTCAAGCTGAACATCGCCGGCGACGAGGAGATGTACTTCCTCGGCAGCCGCGAGGAGGCGATCGACGGCATGGACGTGCTGAGCCTGCGGTCCGCCCTCGGCCGGGCGGTGGTCGGCCGCACCCCCGGCGACGAGTTCAGCTACACCACCCCGACCGGCCGCGAGCTCCCCGTCAAGCTGCTCGAAGCCCAGCCGCGCGCCTAGCCTGGCCTAGCGCGGCCCGCGCCGGCGGAGGCCGCGGTCGATGGTGTCCGCGCCGTCGGCGGCGGACCCGGTGACGACCTCACCCGGGAGGTGGCCAGCCGCCTCAGCGGCCTCGAGCAGCGCCTGGCCGCCCCACCAGAGCCGCGAGGAACCATGAACGGCACCGGCGCCAGGGAGGGCGAGCGCCAAAAGGGCACTGGGCCGATCGCGCCGGAGCCAGCCGATGGTCCGCTCCAGGGACTCCCCCATGGTGAGGCTGACCGCCAGCCCGGCCGGGTCGAGGGCCGCCGCGGCCCGCGCCAGCACCGGTCCTGGCAGGCGGGGACCGAGGTAGACCACATGATGGCCGCGCGCCCGCAGCAGCAGCCGCAGGAGTAGGGCGCCCAGTTCGTGCTGCTCCTCCGGGCCGCAGGCGACCAGCAGCGGCTGACCGCGCCCGGGCGGGAACGCGTCGAGCAGCCGCAGCAGTTCGCGGCGGAGCACCTCCGAGGCGAAATGCTCGGCCGCCACTCGGCCCGCACCCTCCACGTCACCCGCGCCCTCGGCGATGGCGCCGATCGCCAGCTCGACCAGGGCGAGGGCGGCGCCCTCCAGGCCGAGGAGCCGCACCGCGGCGGCGAAGCAGCGCTCGGCCCCGGCTTCGTCGAAGGCGCCCAGCGCCCGGATCAGGCGCTCCAGGAGCTGCTCGGGGTCGGCTTCGGTGCCGGCCTGGCGCAGCAGCGCGGTCACCTGTCCGATGGACAGGCCCTCGGCGCGCTGGCGGGCGAGGAAGCGGATGAGAGCGACGTCGTGGTCGCTGTAGAGGCGCTGGCCGGTGGCGGTCCGCAGGGGACGGGGGAAGCCGTAGCGGCGCTCCCAGGAGCGCAGCGTGCTGGCGGGGATGCCGGTGCGGGCCTCGACCGCGGCCACCCGGTATCGGGGCGCCAGGCGGTCAGCCGCGCCCTCCACGGTCAGTGCGGGCGGAGCCGTCGGATCCTTGTGCGCGTGCGGCACCCGGGCCTCCTGGCGACCGGTCCCTGGCTGGCGATCGGTTCCGCGCCAGTTCGAGAAGCACGCCATCCAGGATATCTGTTTCGCTCGCTACCACCCGGGCGAACCGGAAGGTCCGGCAGATCTCATCCAAAACCAGGGCTCCGGCCGCGATAACGTCTTCCCGGCCAGGCGCCATCACCGGGAGCGCGGCCCGCTGCGCGATGGTGAGGCGGCAGAGGCGCCGCGCGGTCGCGGCGATCCGCGGGGCCTCCAGCACGGCGTGGTGGATCCGCTCCGGGTCGTAGTGATCCAGGTCGAGGGTGAGCGCCGCCACGGTGGTCACCGTGCCGGCCACCCCCACCACCCGCGTGGCGCTGGACGGATCGAACACCGTCTGGACCCGCTCCAGGTGTTCCCGGACGTCCGCGCGCAGGGCGGCCACCTGGTCGGCGGTGGGCGGGTCGCTGTGGAGGTGGCGCTCGAACAGCCGCACGCAGCCGATCTCCAGCGAGATCGCGGCTTCGGGGTCGCGGTTGCCGACGATGAACTCGGTCGATCCGCCGCCGATGTCGACCACCAGCGTGCGGGCATCGCCGTCAAGGTCACCGGTGGCGCCGAGGTAGGAGGCGGCCGCCTCCTGCTCGCCGGTCAGCACCTCCGCCTCCACGCCGACCAGCCGGCGGACGCCGTCGAGGAACTCCTCCCGGTTGGCGACGTCGCGGGTCGCGCTGGTCGCCACCAGGCGGCGCCGCTGTGGCCCGACCCCGAACCGGTCGCAGGTGGCGGCGTACTCCCCCAGCACCTCCAGGGTGCGCCGCAGCGCACCGGGGTCGAAGCGGCGGTTGGCGTCCACGCCCTTGCCGAGCCGGGTGATGATCATCTCCCGGTCGAACTGCTCGCTGATGCGCCCGTCATCGACGTCGGCCACCAGCAGCCGCGTCGAATTGGTCCCAACGTCGAACGCTGCCAGCCTCATCCGTCCAGATCCTCCACACAGGGTCCAGGGCAGTCGATCGGGTCGATCACCGGGCGAATCATACGGCCCACGGGGTCGGCGCCGGTGGCGGCCTCGTGGGCGTAGAGCACGTGGAGGCACTTCACCCGGCCGGGGAGGCCGCCGACGCCGGGGTCGCCAGGCAGGCGGCCGAGGGCGTCGCGCTGGGCGAGGTAGCTTTCGTGGGCGGCGGCGTGCGCCTCGGCGAGGGCCGGGTCGGCGGCGACCCGCTCGCTCAGGGCGGCGTTCCAGCCCGCCGCTTCCAGACGGCTGACGGCGACCCTGGCGGCCGGGCAGGCGAGCCAGTACAGGGTCGGGAAGGGGGTGCCGTCGTCGAGGTACGGCGCGGTGCGGATCACCGCGGGGAGGCCGTAGCGGCAACGGGCCGCGACCGCGATGGCGCCGCGGACGCGGCGGCCGATCTGCGCCTCGATCACCCGCCGCTCGGCAGCGGTGGCGTCGGGGAGGCCGGCAGCCCACTCACGTTCGCCCCGGGGGTCGGCGCCACCCGTGGGGGGCACGGGCGACTCCCGCTCCCAGGGGAGCGTGCGCGGGTCAGGCAGCACGCTCGGACGTCGGGGGGACCGGGACGGGGTGCACGGCACAGGTCAGGTACGCCGGCCCTCGCGCTGGCGCTTGACATCCACCAGGCGCTCTTCGCTGGAGCGCATGAACTTCTTGAGCTTCTGCTCAAATTCAGGGTCCTTGGCCGCCCGGCGGCGGGGTGCCTCGGGCTGCCAGTCCGGCGCTGCCTGTTTGATGGACAGGTCGATCTTGCCGTCCTCCTTGACGCCCAGGACTTTCACCATGACCTGGTCGTCAAGGCGGAGGTGCTCCTCAACCGAGCGGACATAGTTCCGGTCGATCTCGGAGATATGGACAAGACCGGTCTCACCAGACTCGAGCTTTATGAAGGCCCCATACGGTGCGATGCGAACGACCGTGCCCGGGACGACTGCCCCGATCTCGGCACTCATACTGGCGACTGACGCTCCTTTATTCTCTCGTCCCCCACGATCCACTGCTTCGCTGACAGGAAACACCCAATGCGAAGCTCACAACGAGACGGTCGGGAGGAACTGGCGGCGAGCCGGAGTTGACAGGCTCTCTGTTCATCCTAGGGACGGCCTGGCAGAGCGTCAACAAAGGCACATGCTCCGGCACGATCCGAAAGATGCCGCAGTGCTGGCGGGACTAGTGGCTCGTTCCGGTCAGCCAGCGCCAAAACCGCGTGTACCAGGGTGGTTTGGGCGGCGGTTTGGGCGCGGGCGGCGGCTTGGCGGCTGGCGGGGTGCCGGTGATCTCCCACTGCTGCTCGCCCGGCCTGACCACGTTCAGGTTCTGCTTGGCGAGCTGTTCCAGGTAGGCGGGATCCTTCAGGCGTGCCCGCTCGGCGGCGAGCTGCGCGTTGGCGGCGTCCAGGGCGGCCTGCTTGGCCTGAAGCTGCCGGATCCGCGCCTGCTGGGAGACGTGCTCGCGCAGCGGATAGACCGCGGTGACCGCGAGCAGGAACACCACCAGGACCAGCACCACCCCTCGCGGGGTGAGGCCGACCCTGCGTCCGCCCACGCCCGCCGCGAGGGCGGCTCTCATGGCGTTTCGCCTCCCGGCGGGAAGCTGCGCGGGAAGGCGGTCCGCCCCGGGTAGCGGGCGGCGGCGCCGAGGGTCTCCTCGATGCGCAGCAGCTGGTTGTACTTGGCGACCCGCTCGCTGCGGGCGGGGGCGCCGCTCTTGATCTGGCCGCAGCCGAGCGCCACCGCCAGATCGGCGATCGTGGTGTCCTCGGTCGCGCCCGAACGATGGCTCACGACCGTGGTCCAGCCGCCGCGGTGGGCGAGCTCGACGGCGTCGAAGGTCTCGGTCAGGGTGCCGATCTGGTTGACCTTGACCAGCACCGAGTTGCCGACGCCTTGCGCCAGGCCACGGCGGATGCGGGTCACGTTGGTGACGAAGATGTCGTCGCCGACCAGTTGCACCCGGTCCCCCAGTGCCTCGGTGAGGGCGGCCCAGCCGTCCCAGTCGTCCTCGGCGAGGCCGTCCTCGATCGACACGATCGGGTAACGGTCGCACAGCTCGGCGTACAGCTCAACCATCCCGGCGCTGTCGAGCGAGCGTCCCTCCGCGGTCAGCTGGTAGCGGCCGTCGCGGTAGAACTCGCTGGAGGCCGGGTCCAGGGCGAGCGCGACCTCCGGCCCCGGCTCGTAGCCGGCCTGGCCGATCGCCTCGACCAGCAGCTGGAGGGCGGCCTCGTTGCCGGGCAGGTTGGGCGCGAAGCCGCCCTCGTCGCCGACGCCGGTGGACAGCCCCTTGCCCTTCAGGACCGATTTGAGGGTGTGGTAGACCTCAGCGCCCATCCGCAGCGCCTCGCGGAACGAGGGCGCGCCAACCGGGACGATCATGAACTCCTGGAAGTCCACCTCGTTGTCGGCGTGGACGCCCCCGTTGAGCACGTTCATCATCGGCACCGGCAGCAGGTGGGCGGCCATGCCGCCGAGGTGGCGAAACAGCGGGATGCCGAGCGAGTCGGCCGCCGCCCGGGCCACCGCCATCGACACCCCCAGGGTGGCGTTGGCGCCGAGCTTGGACTTGTTGTCGGTACCGTCCAGGTCCAGCAGCAGGTGGTCGATGGCGCGCTGGTCCTCGCCGTCCTCGTCCAGCAGGCTCGGGGCGATCACCTCGTTGACGTGGCGGACGGCGCCAAGGACGCCCTTGCCGCCGTAGCGGGTCTCTCCGTCGCGCAGCTCGACCGCCTCGAACCTGCCGGTGGAGGCGCCCGACGGGACGATCGCGCGCCCCAGGCCGCCGTTGTCGAGCTGCACCTCGCACTCGAGGGTCGGGTTGCCCCGGGAATCGAGGACTTCGCGTGCGAGGACCAGCTCGATCGATGCCATAGGGAAAGTCGCTCCGGCGGTGTCGGGAATTTGGTTGATCGCGAGGATATCAGCTGTCGTGCTCGCGGAGCCGTTCCCTGAACCGCTCGCGATACTGGCGGCTGACGGTCCGCAGCGCCGCCTCGGGCTCGACGTCCAGGGCGAGCGCCAGGCCGACCACGCTGAACAGCAGCTCGCCGATCCGCTGCTGGCGCCCCTCGGCGATCCCCGCGACCGCAGGGCCCTCCAACCCCCCCAGGGCGGCGCGGACGTCCCGTCGCGCCTGGTCGATGTCGGGTCCATGGCCGGCGGCCTTCCTGCGCAGCTTGGCGGCGAACTGCAGGGCCGGCAGGGCCTTGGGGATGCCGGCGAACGGGTCGCCCCGGCCCTCCTCCTCGCGCTTGATCCGCTCCCAGTTGGAGACCACCTCGTCGGACGTGGCGACCTGGAGGTCGCCGAAGACGTGGGGGTGGCGGCGGTGCAGCTTCTCGGTGATCGCGCGGGCGACCCCGTCGATGTCGAAGCTGCCGGCGTCCTCGGCGATCTGGGCGTGGAACACCACCTGCAGCAGCAGGTCGCCCAGCTCCTCGCGCAGGTGCTCGGGGTCGGCGTCCGCGTCGTCGATCGCCTCGACCAGCTCGTAGGCCTCCTCGACCAGGTGGCGGGCAAGGGAGGCGTGGGTCTGCTCCCGGTCCCAGGGGCAGCCGCCAGGACCGCGCAGGCGCGTCTCGGTGGCGACCAGGTCCAGCAGGGCTGACCCCTTCGGCTCTCCCAGCGGGTAGACCGCCTCGACCTCGACGTGCTGGCGTGCCGCCCGGTCGCACACCAGCTGGACCAGCGGGCCGTCATGCTCCGGCGGCAGCAGCAGAGTGGCGGAGCCGCGCTCCTTGGCGAGGGCGAGCAGCGCGTCGGCCTGCCGCCGTGCCAGCGCCACGCCCTCCACGTCAAGGCCCTGGCCGACCAGCAGCAGGTCGCGGCCGGCCGGCCCGGTGTCGCCGGCGGGCGCCAGGACCTCCCAGGGGATCTCCCCCACCTCAAGGGCCGGCAGCGAGGGATGCTGGTCGTCGAGCAGGTACACCGGCTTGGCGGCGTCCAGGGCCCGCCACGTCTGTGGCGCCCACAGCAACGGGAGCCGCGGGCTGGCCGCGACCAGGACGACGCGGGTCATCGGCGGCGGCCCAGGCTCAGGAGGTCACCGGGACGCTGCTGCTGGAGTTGGTGTAGGCACCGGGCGCGGTGCTGCGGTCGACCACATGGCCGCTTGCCTGGTCCCACTTGCCGAAGCGCGGGTTGACCGTGACGGCGGCGTCCTTGAGCAGGCCCTTGAACCAGCTGTCGACCGCGGTCTGGCGGCGGGTGGTGATGTTCGGGTCGAGCTTCTGGCGCAGGTCGTCGGTGAGCTGCGGCAGCCGCACGCCGGTCACCTGGATGACGTGGTAGCCGTACTGGCTCTTGACCGGGGCGGAGATCGGCGAGGCGCACGACCCGGAGGTCTTGCCCTTGCAGTTGCCCTGGTTGGCGAGGGAGGTGGCGGCCTTCTCGAACTCGGCCACGAAGGTGCCCTTGGCGGCGAAGCCGAGGTCTCCGCCCTTGTCCTTGCTGCCCGGGTCGATCGAGTACTTCTTGGCCACGGCGCTCCAGTCGCCGCCCTTGATCAGCTGGTCGTGCACGGTGTTGGCGGTCTTCTGGTCCTTGACCAGCACGTGGCGGACGTGGACCTCCAGGTAGTCCGACTTGTGCTGGTTCATGATCCGCTGCAGCACGTCGTCGGCCTGGTAGGGGACCAGCTTGGTGGCCACGGAGTTGACCGCGAGCTGGACGCGGAGCTGCTGGCGCAGCAGCGCGTCGGTGAGGTTGTTCTGGGCCAGCAGGGCCTCGTAGGTGGTGCCCTGCTGCTGGGCCTGGGCTTTGATGGTGTTGACGCGGCCGTCGATGTCCCCGTCGGTGACGGCGACGCCCTTCTGCTTGGCCCCGTCAAGGACGATCTGGAACTGGATCAGCCCTTCGAGGGACTGCTGCGTGAGCGTGACCATGTCCTGCGCGGTCGACGCGGTCGACTGGGACGCGGCGCCAAGCTTGGCGCTCACCTCCTCCTTGAGCTGGCTGACCGGGATGATGGTGCCGTTGACCACGGCGGCCTGGCTGGAGCTGCTCTTGCCGCAGCCACTCGCGACCAGGGCAAACAGCGCGGCGAGGCACAACGCGACCGGAACGCCGGTCAGGGATCTGCGGCGCAAGAGGAACCTCGATTTGGGATCGGCAATCACAACCGCACCAGAATAGCGCCGTCCACTCATCTAGGCCCTCCCTACGAGGCTGCCGCGAGGCCGCCGGTCCGGCCTGACGCGGGCAGCACCGGCGGCTTGGGCGCCTCCAGCACGCCCTCCAGCAGCTCCGAGAGCCACTCGGGGAGGTTCACCTCTCCCGCCGGGAGGGGGACGAACAGGCTCTGCTCGGCCTGCTTCCACAGGGCGCCGCGGTAGAGGCGGTCGAGGCGGACCTGCTTGGACTCGGCCAGCCTGGTTACCGGGCCGAGCCGGACGCGGCCGCCGAAGCAGACCACCTCGCTGAGCCCGGCCGCCGCCGCCTGGGCCCGCACCCCGCCGAGCACCAGGAGGTTGCGCACCGGCTGCGGCAGCGGCCCGTAGCGGTCGGTCAGCTCGGCGGCGAGCGCCTCGACCTCCTCGACCGAGCGGGCGCCGCCGAGGCGGCGGTAGGCCTCCAGCCGAAGCCGCTCGCGTGGCACGTAGGCGGCGGGGATGTTGGCGTCGACCGGGACCTCCAGCTTGAGCTCCTTCGGCTGCTCGATCGGCCGGCCGCTCAGCTCGGCCACCGCCTCCGACAGCATCTGCATGTAGAGGTCGTAGCCGACCAGCGCGACGTGGCCCGACTGGTCGGCGCCGAGCAGGTTGCCGGCGCCGCGGATCTCCAGGTCCTTGAGCGCGATCGCCATGCCGGAGCCGAGGTCCTGGTGGGTCGCGACGGTCGCCAGCCGCTGGTGGGACGCCTCGGTGATGGAGCGCTCTGGCGGGTAGAACAGGTAGGCGTAGGCGCGCTGCCGGGAGCGCCCGACCCGGCCGCGGAGCTGGTAGAGCTGCGCCAGGCCGAGGGTGTCGGCGCGGTCCACGACCAGGGTGTTGGCGCTCGGGATGTCCAGGCCAGACTCGATGATCGTGGTGCACAGCAGCACGTCGTGCTGCTTGTCCCAGAACTCCAGCATCACCCGTTCCAGCTGCTCCTCGCTCATCTGGCCGTGGGCGATGCCGACGCGCGCCTCGGGCACCAGCTGGCGGATCTGGGAGGCGACCCGGTTGATCGAGTCGACCCGGTTGTGGACGAAGAAGGTCTGGCCCTCGCGTAGCATCTCGCGGCGGATCGCGTTGGCGACCGTGCCCGCGTCATACGGCCCGACGAAGGTCAGCACCGGATGGCGCTGCTCGGGCGGCGTCTCCATCACCGACAGGTCGCGGATGCCGGACAGGCTCATCTCCAGCGAGCGCGGGATCGGCGTGGCGGTCAGGGTGAGCACGTCCACCTCGGTGCGGAGCTGCTTGAGGTGCTCCTTGTGGGCGACGCCGAAGCGGTGCTCCTCGTCGATGATCACCAGGCCGAGGTCGGACCACTTGGCGTCGGTGGACAGCAGCCGGTGGGTGCCGATCACCACGTCGACGGTGCCGTTGGCCATCGCCGCGATGGTCTCGTCCTGCTCCTTGCGGGAGGCGAAGCGCGACAGCGTCCCGACCTTGACCGGGAAGGGCGCGAACCGCTCGCTGAAGGTGGCGAAGTGCTGCTGGGCGAGCAGGGTGGTCGGTACCAGCACGGCGACCTGCTTGCCGTCCATCACCGCCTTGAAGCTGGCACGGACCGCGATCTCGGTCTTGCCGTAGCCGACGTCGCCGCACAGCAGCCGGTCCATCGGCACCGGCGTCTCCATGTCGCGCTTGATCTCCTCGACCGCGGTCAGCTGGTCGGGGGTCTCCACGAACGGGAAGGCGTCCTCCAGCTCCCGCTGCCAGGGCGAATCGGGCGCGAAGCGATGCCCGGGGGAAGCCATCCGTGCGCTGTAGAGCCGGATCAGCTCGGCGGCCATCTCGCGCACCTTCTTGCGGACGCGGGCCTTCTGGCGGTCCCAGTCCTTGCTGCCGAGCCGCGACAGCTTCGGCGCCTCGCCGCCGACGTAGCGGCGGATCATCTCGACCTGCTCGCTCGGCAGGTAGAGGCGGTCGCCCTGGTCGTATTCGAGCAGCAGGTAGTCGCGCTCGGCCCCGGCGACGGTGCGGTGCTCCATGCCGACGTAGCGGGCGATCCCATGGACGTTGTGGACCACGACGTCGCCGGGCTGCAGCTCCTCCAGCGCGATCGATGCGCCCGCCTGGGTGGAGCGCCGCCGGCTGGCGGGCATCCGCGCCTGCTCGCGGGTCTGCCGCCGGGTCCCGTAGAGGTCGCCTTCGCCGATCAGCGCGAGGCGCAGCGCCGGCAGCCGGAACCCGGTCAGCAGCGGCGCGGTCCCGACCAGCACCTGGCCCGGGCCGCCGCTGTGGGCCTGGTCGGCGCCGGCTGGCAGCTCGGTGGCGAGCGGGACCGTCAGGCCCTCCTCGGCGAGCACGTCGACCAGCCGCTTCGCCGGGCCGGGCCCCTCGGTGCACAGCAGCACGGTGTTGCCGGCGGCGGCCAGTTCGCGGGCGTCGTGGGCGACCCGCCCGATGGCCGCGCGGTAGGGCTCGACCGGGTGCGCGTCAATCCGGAGGGAGGCCGGGCGCGTCTCCTCCCCGGGATCGAAGGGGCTCACCCGCAGGACCGCCCGCCCGGCGGTGCGCAGGACCTCGTCGAGCGGGTGGTAGCCGGCGCCCTCCACCGGGGCGGTCGCCCCCTCGGCGGCGGTCCCCCACCCGGACTGCATCGCCTCGTCGGCCTGCTTGCGGACCTCCTCGGCGCGGTCGAGGGTGCGCTTTGGGTCGGCCAGCACCAGCAGCGCGTCATCCGGGAGGTAGCTGGTCAGCAGCGGCAGCTGGTCGAACAGCAGCGGCAGCAGCGACTCCACGCCCTCGACGTCGAGCCCCTCCCCCACCTGGGCGAGCAGGTCCCCGGCGCCCGGCACCTCGTGGGCGAGCTGCCGGGCGCGGTTGCGTTCCGCCTCCCCGAGCCGCACCTCCCGGCAGGGATAGGCGACCACCTCGGGCAGTTCGGTGAGGGACCGCTGGCTCGACACCGCGAACGCGCGGATCCCCTCCACCTGGTCGCCCCAGAACTCGACCCGGACGGGGTGGTCCTCGCCGGGTGGGAAGAAGTCGACCAGCCCGCCGCGGACCGCCACCTCGCCGCGCCGCTCGACCATGTCGGTGCGCCGGTAGCCCGCCGCGACCAGCCGCTCCAGCAGATCCTCCAGATCGAGCTGGGCACCGGCCGCGACCCTGACCGGCCGGGTGGCGTCGAGGCCCGGCGCCAGCGGCTGCATCATCGCCCGCGCGGGCACCGCCAGCACCTGGAGTGCGGGCGCCGCCGGGTCGTGGCCCGCCAGCCGCTGGAGCAGCGCCAGCCGCCGCGCCACCGTCTCGGGCCGGGGCGAGAGCCGCTCGTGCGGCAGCGTCTCCCAAGCGGGGAACACCGCCACCCGCTCCGGCCCGAGAAACGCGGCCAGGTCCTCGGTGAGCGACTCCGCGTCCGCCGTGGTCGCGGTCACCACGACCGCCAGCCGCCCACTCGCCTGCGCCACCCCCGCCAGCAGGAACGCCCGCGCCACGTCGGGCACGACCACCCCGGCCTCGGCGTCGGCTGTCTCCGCGATCAGGCCGAGCAGCTCGTCAAAGACCGGATCCTGAGGCCACCGCTCAAGCAGGAGGGCAAGACGCACGAATTTCAACCTCTCTCAACCACGCACAAGGACCCCCCAACCAAACGACTGGGGGGTGGAACCTACATGCCTAGCGTAACGCAGCGAGGCGACAACCCATTCCGAGCGGGTTGCTCATCATGGACGGACCTCGACGAACCCGGCGGCGCTGAAATCGTCGTCAAAGGCGAGCGCCTCGTGGATCCGGCGGCGGCGCATGACGGCGAAGCTGGTCGCATCGACGAAGGAGTACTCCCGCTCGTCATGCTGACGGAGCCAGCGCCAGGCATCGGCCTCGAGCGTGGTGTCGACGTGGACGACTTCGACACCGGGCAGTCGCGCGAGGCGGTCGATGAATCCAACTGCCGGCGCATGCCCGGCACGGCGGCGCAGCAGCGTCCACGTCTCGCCGACGACGTGGTTGGAGACGCACACACGCCCCACCCCGGCGTGGACCAGCGCCTTCGCAGCTTCGTGATGGCGGTCGCGCCGCTCCTGGAGCGCGAACCAGAAGCTGGTGTCAGCGAACCTCATCCCCTGGGCCCGTAGAGAACCTCGTCGATGTCGTCGACGGGGTCGTCGTCCAGCCAGCCGACCATGGCGGCCCAGGGATCTTCCGGAGGTGAGGCACCGGCGCCGACCTCTCGCGCGATGGACGCTCGGATGAGGGCAGCCTTGGAGATGCCACGGCGGGCGGCCTCCTCAGCGACCGCCTTGTCGAGCGCCTCGTCGATGTGAATCTGGATCCTCCGCATGACCACGATCATACACACCGGCAGCGCCGAGAGTGTGTATGATCGCGGTACGTGGCCGCCCACACGTCGAGCATGCCCTGCTCGAAGGGTTCGACCGCTGGAAACCGATAGGCCGGGGCCGCCGTTAGTCGAGCCAGTCCGGGAGAGCGGCGATCTTGGCGATGTCGAGGTTGCCGCCAGAGAGGATGGTACCGACGCGGGCGCTGGCGAGATCGCCGGCCTTGCTGGCCAGCAGGGCCGCGATGGCGGCGGCACCAGCGGGTTCCACCACCAGCTTCATGCGTTCCATGACGAAGCGGACAGCGGCGACCAGCTCAGATTCGGAGACGGTCACCACCTGGTCGACCAGCTCGCGGAACAGCGGGAAGGTCTGCGGGCCGGCGTAGGGGGCGCAGAGGCCGTCGGCGACCGACCGGGGGGTGATCGGGACGGGCTCACCCGCGGCCAGGGCAGCGCTCAGGGTGGCCGCGGATTCGGGCTCCACCCCGATCACCCGGCAGGCCGGGTTGGCGTCGCGGACGGCGAGGGTGGTGCCGCAGGCGAGGCCGCCGCCACCGACGGGGACGATCCAGACGTCGAGCGGGCCGGCGTCCTCGACGAGTTCGAGGGCGGCGGTGCCTTGGCCGGCGACGATTTCGGGGTCGTCGAAGGGGTGGATCAGGGTGAGGCCGCGCTCTTCGCGGAGGCGGTCGCATTCGGCGAAGGCTTCGACGGTGGTGTCGCCGTGCAGGACGACCTCGGCGCCGTAGCCTTCGCAGGCGGCGACCTTGGCGGGGGTGGCGTGCTGGGGCATGACCACGGTGGCTTTGGCGCCGACCTGGCTGGCGGCCCAGGCGACGGCGCCGGCGTGGTTGCCGGCGGAGATGGCGATCAGGCCGCGGTCGCGTGCGTCCTCGGGGAGGGTGAGCAGGCGGTTGAGGGCGCCGCGGGGCTTGAAGGAGCCGGTCTTCTGGAGGGCCTCGGCCTTGATCATGACCTGGGCGCCGCTGCGGCCGTCGAGCGTCGCCGAGGTCACGACCGGCGTCCGGTGGACCCGCCCGGCGATCCGTTCCGCTGCCGCCCGCACCGCCGTCACGTCCACCATGCGCCCCCTTGCGCCGCGTTCCGCCGTTCTGCTTGGCGACCTTAGCGGTTGTTACGGTCCTGCGCCCGTTCCAGGCCGAGGTGGACCAGGTCGAGGACCGCGTCGGCGCCGCGCTCGATCAGCACGCCGAAGTCCTCGGCGAGGCGCTGGGGGATCGGGGCCAAGACGTAGTCGGCGGGGTCCTGGCGGCCGGGCGGTCGGCCGACGCCGAGGCGGACGCGGTGGAAATCGGGTGAGCCGAGCGCCTTGGCCACGTCCTTGATGCCGTTGTGGCCGGCGGTGCCGCCGTCGAAGCGGACCTGGAGCTTGCCCTCGGCCAGGTCGATCTCGTCGTGGACCACGATCAGGCGGTCCAGCGGGACCTTGTAGTACCGGACCAGCAACGAGGCGGGCCCGCCGGACTCGTTCATGTAGCTGGAGTTGCGGGCGAGCACCAGGCGCTGGTCGCCGTCGCGGACCTCGGCGACTTCGGCGCGGTTCTTGGAGCGCTTCAAGGGCGCGCCGAATTTCTCCGCCAGGCGCACGATCACCCGCGCGCCCGCGTTGTGGCGGCTGTTGCCGTATTCGCGGTCAGGGTTGCCCAGCCCGAGCACCAGCCACGGGCCAGCGTCGGCCATGTCGGATCGCTCCTGGTCGCGGCGGCGGAAGGGAAGGAAGGGCAGGGCGGGTTACTCCCCGCCGCCCTCGCCGCCACCAGCACCCTCGGTCCCGGCGCCCTCGCCCTCGGTGCCCTCTGCGCCTTCGGCGGCCTCCCCCTCAGCCTCGGCGACCGGCTCGGGCTCGACCCTCGGCGTCACCACGGAGACCACCGGCGCCTCGGGGTCGTCCAGGATGGTGACGCCCTCGGGGACCCGCAGCTCGCGGACGCGCAGGACGTCGCCGATGCCGAGCCCGGAGATGTCCGCGTCGATCCCGTCGGGCACGGCGGTCACCTCAGCCTCGACGTGGACCTGGTAGAGGTCCTGGTCGCTGACCCCGCCCCCGCGCACGCCGGGCGCCTCGCCGACCAGGCGCAGCGGGACGGTGACCTCGACCTTCTCGCCGCGGCGGACGACCAGGAAGTCGATATGGATGAAGCTGCCACGCACCGCGTGGCGCTGGACCTCCTTGGCCAGGGCGAGCTGGCGGGACCTGCCGACCTCCAGGGCGATCAGCACGTTGCTGCCGGCGTCGGTGCGTAGCGCGTGGCTGAACTCGCGCGCGTCCACGGTGAGGTGCTTGGGCTTGGCGCCGTGGCCGTACAGGACCGCGGGCACCCTCCCCGCCGCTCGGATCCGGCGGGCGGCGCCCTTCCCGGTCTCAGTGCGCGGCTCTGCCGCCAGTCGGAACTCGGCCATCGAAGGTCTCCTTACAAACTCCAGGTCCAGGATGTGGTGCGGATGACGCCGAAGACAGCGCCAAATAGCCCCCTGCGGGGCGAAAGCGGGGGCGAGCGTAGCAGTCCGGCCGCGCCGTCCTCAACCCGAGAGCTGCGCTGGCCCCGGCGGCGTGTTGGCCGGGTCACTGAGGCTGGCCGGGAGGGTTCCCGCTCGGGCGGCTTGGAACCTCGCTCAGCCGATCTCGGCCTGGCCCTCGCCCCGGCCGGCGAGGATCTCGCCCAGGTCGAAGGCGAGCGGGCGTTCGAGCTGCTCGTAGGTGCAGGAGGCGGGGTCGCGGTCGGGGCGCCAGCGGCGGAACTGAGCGGTGTGGCGGAAGCGGAGGCCCTCCATGTGGTCGTAGGCGACCTCGACCACCTGGGTGGGGGCGAGCGGTTCCCAGGAGAGGTCCTTCTTGGCGTTCCAGCGGGAGGGCTCGCCGCCGGGGATGCGGGTGCCACCGACCGTGCCCAGCCAGGGATGCTCGTCGCCGGGACCGAGGCGGTAGGGGGTCAGCTCGTCGAGCAGCTCGCGTCGCCGCGCCATCGTGAACGAGGAGGTCACGCCAACGTGCTGCAGCTTGCCCTGGTCGTTGTAGAGGCCGAGCAGCATCGAGCCGACCACCGGGCCGCTCTTGTGCCAGCGGAAGCCGGTCACCACGCAGTCGGCGGTGCGCTCGTGCTTGACCTTGAACATCGCCCGCTGGTCGGGGAGGTAGAGCAGGTCGGGCGGCTTGGCGACCACCCCGTCGAGTCCGGCGCCCTCGAAGATCCGGAACCAGCGCTCGGCGACCTTGTGGGAACGGGTCATCGGGGTCAGGTAGTACGGCGCCCTGTCCCCACCGAGGGCCTCCTCCAGCAGGGCCCGGCGGGCCGCGAAGGGCCGTCCGGTCAGGTCGTGGTCGCCGAGGGCGAGCAGGTCGAAGGCGATGAAGCGCCCCGGTGTCTCCTCGGCGAGCAGGTTGACGCGCGAGGCGGCGGGGTGGATGCGCTGCTGCAGCGCCTCGAAGTCGAGCACCGGCCCGTTGGCCACCACCACCTCGCCGTCGATCACGCAGCGTTCCGGGAGTTGCTCGCGGGCGGCGGCGACCAGTTCGGGGAAGTAGCGGGTCAGGGGCCGCTCGTTGCGGCTGCCCAGCTCCACCTCGTCGCCGTCGCGGAAGGCGAGGCAGCGAAACCCGTCCCATTTCGGTTCATAGAGCATTCCTTCCGGCACGATCGACACCAGCTTGGCGAGCATCGGCCGTACCGGCGGCATCACCGGTAGATCCATACC